>JAFCCF010000060.1 GCA_017610325.1 Candidatus Aminicenantota bacterium
GCCCGGACTTTCATGAACAACCTTCTAGACTAGTGGGGGCTAGCGTTAGCGTAGCCCGCACAACTTTTGTCCAAGCTTTTGCGTCTGCAAAAGGTTGTGCAGTTTGAACCGGGACTCCCATAAGGGACAAGCTTTCCAGGCTTGCGCAGTACCAGGTTGTGCCACCGTGGCGTGAGTGTGATTGAGCCTGTTTACAGGCGAATGTCGCACGATCCCCATCAACGCTGATAAGGGTTGCCACGGTTCTGCCACCGTGGCATGGAATAGAAGGATTAACTATTCTTTATAAAACTTTTGACTTATTAGAACATTGTTTGTTAGTCTGTAGTTGTTGTAAACTTGTCACCAGTTATATGAAATGGTCTTTTGGCTTCTTTCTGCAGATTTGAAGCCAGGACCTTTGCAGTAAACATCACATGGTCTCCAACCTCAATCTCTTCAACAACCTCGCACTCAAGCCAGCCAAGCGCATCTATCAGCTTCTGGCAGTGGATTTTATCGCAATCCTCGCTGTGCAATCCAGCGTCGATAAGCTTGTCTGTGTGCGCTCCAGAGTGCGTTCCGCAGAACACAACCTCATCCAGCATCTTGTTAGGCATAAAATTAACACAGAATACTTTACTTTCTTTTATCAGTTTATAAGAAAATCTCTGCTTTGCAACAGCAATTGCATACATCATAGGCTCAAAACTGAGCGGCATGTGCCATGCAATAGCAATTGCATTATCTTTTTCCTGCTCCATGCCAAGAACCTCTGCCTTGCCCCTGCATGTTACCAATATTGTCTGCCTAGGACCGAATAATTCCATTGTAAACATGATTTAGAATCCAAAGTATAAATAATTTTCCTCAGATGACATAAATAATATCCTTATCTTCCTCAATCCTTTGCTTGACATCAAATATTTTCTCTACCAAGGCTTCAATCTCCTTAAATCGATTGATTGACTTGATTACAGTCAGCACAAATCTTCCTTTGCCAACTCTCTTGATTTCCCTGAGCCCTGTTTCTGTGTCTTTGAAGTTGTGGATAGCTGTAACTGAGATGACTATATTGAATGCTTTGTCTTTGAAAGGCAGGTGTTCTGCAACTGCCTGCACAGAGTTATGCTTTGACTGCTTGAGCAGCTCAATTGCAGGGTCAATGCCCACGTTAAAGCATTTAAAGAAGCCCTGTGCTATGCCAGTGCCAGACCCAACCTCAAGCAGCTTGTCGTTTGGTTTAATGTCTAGCAGACCACTGATTAACCTGGCTTTTTTCTCCTGCTCCTCGCCAAACAATTCATTATACCCGCGTGCAATATAATCATAATATGCCATACAGTCATGGAGTAATTAATAATATTTATATACATAGGATTATTCTTAACATACATGCAAAACATAACTAATCTGCTCAAGAAGATCACAGGAATGAAGCAAGTTAAGCTGACCAGCAGGGGAAACACAGCTATATTTGCAGCTCTATACTGCTGCAGGAAGTTGTCTAAGCACAAGAGGGTTCTGATTCCAGACCAGGGCGGCTGGTTCACATACAAGAAATATCCACAATATCTTGAGCTTGAGCCTGTTGAGATGAAGACAGACCTTGGCTTGATTGATATTGCAGAATTAAAGAAGAATCTTAAAGATACATGCTGCTTGCTGTATGCAAACCCAGCAGGATATTATGCAGAGCAGGATGTAAAGAAGATATATGAAGCATGCAAAGGCAAGTGCCTTGTTATCCTTGATGTCTCTGGAAGCATTGGAAGAAAAGATTACAGCAAGTACTGCGATTTTATGCTTGCAAGCTTTGGAGATGACAAGATTGTTAATGCTGGGTATGGTGGGTTTGTAGCTACAAATAACAAAGAATTCTTTGAAAAACCAAAGGAAATATTTAACCTTACCAGGTTTGATGATAAATACAGTGCAAAGGTCGCTGAAAAACTAAAGAATCTAAAGCAGCGCTATGCATTTCTTGATAAGATAAACAAAAAGATTAAAAAGGATTTGAAAAATTACAGCATAATACACAAGGACAAGAAAGGAATTAATGTTATAGTGAAATACAGCAGTGAAAAAGAGAAAAATGAGTTGATTAAGTACTGCTTAAAGAATGTATTTCCTTTTAGAAAATGTCCGTTTTATATCAAAGTCAAAACAAAAGCAATAAGCATTGAAGTTAAGAGGCTGAGGTGATAATCATGAGAGAACCAGAATCAACAAATGAGTGTGTATATTATACAAGAAGGCAGATTGGCGAGAAAGGTTTTGCAACTGTGTGGGTTTTCAAACAGATGTGCCCTGAGTGCGGCAAAGCTCTGATGGGCAAGCCAGTTGTAAAAGGCAAGGTAAAAATTAGGGCTAAGGAGTATGTGTGCCCCGAATGCAACCATACTGTTGAGAAAAAAGAATATGAGGAAAGTTTGACAGCAAGCTGTAAATATACCTGCCCTGGCTGCGAGCATCAGGGTGAAGCAGAGATGCAATTCAAGAGAAAGAGCATTGACGGTGTCCAGACACTGCGCTTTAATTGCGAGCAATGCAATGCCAACATCGACGTAACCAAGAAGATGAAGTGATTAATTCTGCGTAAAATACAAAGATTTATATATGAATTGATATACCTTAAGTATCAATTGATATAAATAAGGTGGATTATGATGCAAAGACTTAAAATCAGCAAAACTGAGATGGTTGTGAAATCAGAGGAGGGCACTAAGAGGTATCCAAACCTTAATACTGTGTTGATGGTAGAGAATTTTCTGGAGAAGAATAGGGCTATGCCCATTAAAATATCTGAGTTAAGAAGAAAATTACCAAAGCAGGTAATGCACCAGACACTAAAAATAATTCTAGTATATCTCTTCAAGGGCGGAAAGATTATATATGGGCCAAAAGGAGTACAGTGGATATATTCTGAACCTGAACATCTAAAGAAGATGTTAGAGGATTCGCTGGAGATTTAAATATGTATCTCGGCAAAGAAGTGAGGGTACTATTAAAAGGTCAGGCTAAGGAAAGTTATTTGGCACTTAAGAAAAGAGAAGACAAAGAAGCAAAAAGTATTCTAAACTCTATAGAAAGAGTAAAAGCAATACTAAAAGAAAATCCTCAGTTTGGTGATCCAATAGCTAAGAAGTTAATCCCAAAGCAGTTGATAGAACAAAGAATACATAACCTATATCGTGTTGAGCTGTCTAATTTCTGGAGAATGCTTTACACAATAGAAGGCAGCAGAGTTGAGATCTTACTGTTTGTTTTGAAAATATTCAACCATGATGAATACAATAGATTATTTAAATACAGAAAAAGATAAGATATCTCTAATATTTATTACTGGCTTTTGGATTTTATCTGAATCATCATAGCTGATTCTAGGACAAGCTGTGTTGACAAACACGTCGCAGAAATTAAAGTTTGTCAGCTGCTCGAAATCAACGGTGTCAAACACAAGAAAATAGAACTTTTTCTTTGGATATTTCTCTTCCAGCTTGTATGCATCTTTGTTGTTCTGACCAGGTTTTGTTGATATAATCACGCCAACCTTTTCTGCGCTCAGGAATTTTGCGTATGCAGCTTTAATCCTTGCCTTAATCTTTTCAACCATCTTCTTGTCAAGCCCTTTGAACTGTTTGCTGAATGGATTATAGATAAACACTGGCTTGTCATTCTTGAGCATCAGTGCCATTGGATGGAAATATCCATCTCCAACATACAGAAATGCATCAAATCTTTCTTTGAATTTCTCAATGCCGCAGCCAAGCAACTGCCCAGGATACTTGCTGTGCTTTGGCTTTAGCAACAGAGCTTGTTTGCCAGCTGATTCAAGCTGTTTCTTGATTCCAGCAACAGAATCAATGAACTGTACTGTTGTAAACAAAGCAACCTTTGCTGGAAGCTTTGATACAATACTGTCAAGCAACTTAACCTTCTGCTTGTTCCTAGCTTCAATGAATATCTTCTTCATAAGACATAGAAAACAGTTTCTGTTTTAAAAAGTTACTGGTTTTGTTTGGTTTTTACCACAATTAAGTATAGAGAATTCTTTTTATAGTCTATACTGAATAATGTAGTTTATGATAGATGAAGATATAAAGGAAGGTTCAGGTCTTAAGAAAACCCTGAGCTACCCTGTTATTCTGCTTATAACAATCAATTCTATCCTTGGCACAGGCATCTTCTTCCTGCCTGCACTTGGTGCTAAGGTTGCTGGCCCAGCCTCAATAATCTCATGGGTTATACTTTCTTTTATTGCAATCTACACAGCTATGTGTTTTGGAGAGCTTGCAAGCATGTTTCCCACAGCTGGCGGAGTTTATGAATATACAAAGCAGGCATATGGCAGGTTTACATCTTTTATAATAGGTTGGATGGCCCTGATAGCAGGCAACCTGACAATTGCCATGCTTGTT
>JAFCCF010000023.1:0-14678 GCA_017610325.1 Candidatus Aminicenantota bacterium
TAAGCTGAAGTCAGACACGTCAGATTTGATGTATATCTGGGTGCCGTATGACACGCCAAGCGGAGAATATATTGCCAGGATCAGTGTGTTTTCAGATGACAACAATGAAATAAGAAGCATAAAGCACAGGTTCTTTAATGTGTGTTAGGGCTTTTTGAAAATAAAGAGATGTTCATGAATTAAGAACAAGCTGTTGCGTTTTTCTGACATCTCTTGCATTTCTTTTGTTATATCTGAGCCTTTCTGGATTTTGATTACATCTTCTGCTAATTCAAAGCCTGAATCAAGGAACATCTGCATTACATTGTATGCAACAGGATAGTGCTTGTTGTTGTGCTTTGCATCGCCCATGAGCACAGCACAGTGTTTTCCTGGTTTGAGCACCCTGAATAGTTCTTTTGCAACATTTTTCATCTCAGCAATAAATTCCTTTATTGTCTTGATGTCAGCAAGGTCTTTTGTTTTTTCTTCTGAGAACATGAATTTGAAAAATGGCGGGTGCGTTGCAATCAAATCAATGGTTTCATCATCTATTCTGTCAAGTTTGCGCGCATCTCCAACAAAGGTTTTTTGGACCAGTGAATCAAAATCAAAGTTCAGCCTGTCTCTTGATAACATGATTGGCTCTTTGCTGATATCCACACCAACTCCATCTCTTTTCAGTAATTTGCACTCAATAAGTGTAGTGCCAGTTCCCACAAACGGGTCAAGCACGGTGTTACCGACCTCGCTGTAGCGCAGAATAACATTCCTGGCAATCTCAGGGTCCCAGTTAACTCTGAATTCCTTGTTTAGAGCATGCGTTGCCCATTCTTCTTTTCCAATTGGCCAGATTGTAGAAGCTTCCAGCTTAAACCCCATAGGTTCAAGCTGCTTTGGCTTGTGCTCGCCAAGCTTAAGCTCAGCAATAGTATCCTTATTCTGCTTCAGAAACTTAAGATAATCTTTGTGCGTGATTTCTTTCATTTTTGCCTCAGAATATTTTATCATGATGATCATAATCTAATATAGTTACAGTTTTGCTCTTTTCATCTATCTCATACACCAACACAAATGACTTGTCTATGTGGACCCTTCTTGAACCACGCATGTCTCCTCTGAGTGGCTTAAAGTGAAATGGGTTGTCAAGAATCTGTTCAATTTTCTTGGTAATTATCTGCAGTTGCTTTGGATTCTTCTTGCCTAGCTTCTGAAAGGTCTTTTCAACACCTGGCTTAATAAAAATAGAGTACATCTTATTCTACGCCAAACCTCATCTTAAAATCGCTTAAGCTACCAACTTTTACAGACCTATGTTTTCTAATTCTGTCTAGCTTTTCCAGATAGCTTTTTTTTGCCTCGGGTTCATCCTCTATCTGGGATCTCATAAAAAAGTCAACCTGCTTGCTCATGCTAAGCCCATATTCCTTACATATCCTGGAAAATTTATCATACACCTCTTCTGTTAAATTAAACGTTTTCAAGACCATTTACATCACCTGTTATTTAATGTTTAATAAGATTATTTAATGTTATTTAAGTGTTTCTATATCAGATAGCCAAAACACATATAAAATAGCATAGTTCTCTTATTTGTTATGCTCAAAACAATCACTGAAGGCAAGGCCAGGGTAAAGGTTCCAACAGAGGAAAAGATATCTTCAAAGCTGCCTGTGTTCTATAACCCTGTGATGAAGTTTAACCGTGATGTCAGTGTATTGCTGCTCAAGGCTATTGACAAGAAAGCAATGCAGATTGGTCTACCGCTCGCTGCTTCTGGTGTGCGAGGTATTCGATTTCTGCTTGAGCTGCCAAAATCAAAAATCAAAACTGTTTTTTTCAATGACAACAAAAAAGATTTCAAGAAAACAATGGCAGCAAACCTTAAGCTAAACAAGATAGGAAAGAGCAAGGTCGAGGTTCACAATAAAGATGCAAACAGGTTCATGCTTGATTCAACTGGCTTTGATTATATTGACATTGACCCGTTTGGCACACCAAACCCGTTTCTTGATGCTGCTGTGAGGAGAATTGCCCGGAACGGAATCCTTGCAGTGACTGCAACAGACACAAGTGCGCTGTGCGGTTCTTTCACAAAAGCATGTTTAAGGAAATACTGGGCTGTTCCTGTTAATAATGAGCAGATGTATGAGGTTGGTTTGAGAATCCTGATTAGAAAGGTCCAGTTGATTGGAGCTCAGTTTGACAAAGCATTGATTCCAATCTTCAGCTACAGCAAGGACCATTATATGCGTGTTTTTTTCAGAGCAGAGAAGGGCAAACAAAAGGTTGATGAAATTATCAAGCTGCACAATCATTTCCAGGAAGCTGGTCCGCTCTGGACAGGCCAGTTGTGGGACACAAAGCTTGTCACAAAGATGATTAAAGAAACAGAGGACCGGGAATTAATCAGATTTCTTAAAATAATCAAAGCAGAGAGCAAAATCAGCACAGTTGGATATTATGACACGCACACAATCTACAAAAAGCAGAAAAACCTGCCAAGAAAACAAGACCTAATCAAGAAAATCAAGAAAAAAGGATTCAAAGCCTCAGAAACTCACTTTCTAAACACAGCTATAAAAAGTGATATAACAAAAAAAGAATTATTAAAGCTTATTTAACCAACAGCCCGCCTTACATCAACAACTTCGCAGCTGTTCACGCCGTCCATTTCTCTAATCTTGGCTTCAAGCTCGTCTGTTGAGCCCTTTGCCTCGTCGCTGATAAAAGTTATCATTAATGCTACTATTCCAAATGCAACTGGCTGATGCTCAATCTTTGTGTCTCCTTCGCCAGCAAAGGCCTTAATCTCAGCAAGTGCCTTGTTCTCAATCTCCCTTAACGTGATATCAGGGCTTGTGGGCATAATTTTAAAGGTTATAATTACGTTTGCCATTAGAATCACTTACTAGTTTGGGCCTTCAAAGCCACAGCCAGGGCACTTATACTTTGCAACAATCTCTCTGCAGTGCTTGCACCTGATGATTGGATACTTGCCGCAGCTTGGACACATGAACTTTGCAGTACCTTTTACATTAGTTATCCTTTTCTTACATGCGCCGCACGTCAAAGGCACTGTTGCAACATCTTCCAGTTTCTTAACCATTATTATTACCTCGGAAACATATGAAAAAACAGTTACTTAAAAAGGTTTCGGAATTTGTGGCTTGCCTCAAGATAAATTATTTAAACAATGAAATAACCCAGCCTGATATGGACAAGATACAACTTGTATTCTTTGATATGGAAGGCACGATATTCCAGAAGGTAGTTGAGAGTCCACATGGAAACATAGCTCCAAGTGCCTGGACACTGATAGCAGAGCACCTTGGTGAGAATGCGCTTAAGGAAGAGCATGCAACAAGGGACAGCTGGAACAGGGGTGATTATAGAGGATATGTTGAATGGATGGAAGATACAATCAAGATTCACCAGAAATATGGGCTCAATAAGGAATTCTTTGAAAAAGTCATAGGCTCAATAAATTATAACACAGGTGTTAAAGAAACATTTGAAGAGCTTAAGAATCGCAGCATGAGAACAGTAATTATCAGCGGCGGATTCAAGGCACAAGCTGACAGGGCGCAGAGAGACCTTAAGATTAATCATGCCTTTGCAGCATGTGAATATTTCTGGGACAATGAAGGAAACCTTGAGCACTGGAACCTGCTGCCTTCAGATTATGAGGGAAAGCTTGACTTCATGAATCTCATCATGAAAGAGCATGGCTTGAAGCCAGAGCAGTGTGCTTTTGTTGGAGATGGTAAAAATGACATTCCGCTTGCAAAGGCAGTTGGCTTAAGCATATCATTCAACGGTCCAAAAGAGCTGCAGCAGGTTTGCACGCATAAAATCAATCAGACCCCCGGCAGGGAAGACTTTAGAGAAATATTGAAGTTTATTTAATACTCATTCTAAAATAGTAACGTTTAAATATGTGGTATAGCTAACTATGTTTCTATGCCATCGCAAGTTCAATTATACCTCTTGTATTTCAATTTAGGTGATGATGTAGGTAACAAAATGGGTTATAGAACCTTTTCGATGACATTTAAACCAATGGACCTTCTAAACTTTATGAAGTTAGAAGAGATAACAGAAAAGCGTGCTCTTGTTGGAATTAGACATTTCTCAAGAAAGATAGATCAGGGTAATTCTTTGTTCTTGGATCTTTCCAATATGAGGGAGTATTCAACACACCATACTCGATCTGTGAGATATGATGGTAAACGATTTGTTTTTTTGGGAAAGCAGTATTATGCCAATATAAACATTGAGCAAGGATGTTTAGGAAATAGTGTTAATGTCTATGTCTCATTGCCGAAGAAAAAAGCATTCAGACTTTTCAATGAATTAATGGAAGGACTGAATCCTACCCTTTCTGAACACGTTATAAAATCTTATGACAGGCTTCCTGCTGAGATTAAGGAACAGACCCGCCTTAATAATTAGACACTTCTCGAAAGATACAACAAAACTTTTTAAATGATAGTCTTCACTTTATGGGTAAAATGGGGGGAAAGACAGCTAAAGCATTACCTGCACCTCCAACGCCAAAAAAGGGGTTGGGATTATTCTCTAATAAGACGGATCATTCTTATAAGCAGGAGATTAAGGGTCTTACTTCTGAAAAGAGAATGCTTGAGAAGGAGCTTGAGCACAAGAACACAGAGCTCAAGAAGATGGCTGGGCATGTTGAGCATCTGTTAAAGCACCTTCCAAAGAAGCTTTTCAAGAAAAGCCTTAGAAACAAGGAAAAGGAATTGAATAACAAGGAAAAAATTGTCAATAAGGCAGCGCTGACTGTAGAAAACAAATTAAAGGATATTACAAAGCTTGATAAAAAACTTGAGGAAAAACAAGCTAGCTTGGCAAAGCCGCTCGTACACAGGCAGGAAAAGCTTGAGAAAGATATAAAATATCTTGAAACCCTTAAAAAAAACATTGCCCAGGAGAGAAACCAAGAACAAAAAACCTTTAGGAAGAAAAGGGAAGAGCTTGATAATATTGAGCGGAAGCTTGTACAACAAGATTCTGTGTTGCGGAAAAAAGAAAATGAGCTAGATATAATTGCCAAATCACTATCAAGAAAAGAGAATAAGCTTTCTAAAATCAAGCCAAAGGTTCCAAAGGTTACTGCAGATAATAAAAAACTCAAAAAGCTCATGGCTAAATTAAGTACAAAAGAATCAGATCTACAAAAAAAGGAGCAGGATATTGCAAACAGGGAAAAGATTGTGCAGGAACATGCCCAGGAGCTTGTAAAAGTTGATGTTATTCTCAAAGCAAAGGAAAAAGAGCTTGCAAAGCAGCCAAAGTCAGCAAAAAAAGAAAAACAGGGTGTTTTTACAAGAACCAAGATAAATAAGGAGATGAAAAAGCTCAAGGCATTTGAGAATATGCTTACAGAGAGGGAGAAAGACGTGAAGCTGGCTGCAACCAAGGTGTTGAGCTATGAGAAAATGCTCAGCAAGAAGGAAAAAGGGCAGGAAAAGATAAGGAAATCCCTGGAAAAAGAAGGCTTTAAAATAGCACAGAAAAAAGGCACAGCTCAAGCAGATAAAATAAGAAGAGATCTAGATTACCTAAGCAACCTTAAGCGCAGGATGGATAATGAAATACGTGAGAGAAGAAGCATAATCAAAGAGCAGGAACAAGAGATTAGTTCGAAGATAAATGGAATAAATCAATGGAATGCTGAACTTGCGCAGAAGGAAAAAGGGCAGCATGTCAATGAGCTTAACATTAAAGATAAAGAGAAAACATTGATTAAGATGATGGAATCCCTTGACAGTAGGGAGGGGATGCTCAAAGATAACAAAAAAGACTGGCATAAGAAAAGGGCTGGTCTGCTTGAAGAGTTGCATAAAATTCAGAAGCAGATAAGAGAGCTCAATAAGACAAAGATTAGAATAAACCAGAAACTTGGAAAGGAGAAGGGAGAGCTTGAAAAGATTGGATATGGTTATGATTCTAAGATGAAAGGCCTTATCGACAACCAGGCACTACTAAAAGAAAAAGAGGTTGAGGTTGTTGACCTTATTAGGGATGTTGAAGAGGATATGGAGCTGCTGAACGAAAAAGAGCAGGGATTTATTGAAAAGATTAGGAAACTTGAAGATGATAAGAGGTTGCTCAACAACAAGGAGGATGAAATCATAAGGAAGATTAAGAGTTTGGAGGCAAGAGAGGCAAAGACCAAAAAGAGAACTGATGAGTTTAATGAAAAAGCAGACAGGATAAAGGAAAAAGAGATGGAGCTAAGAGAAAGGGAAAAGGTCCTTGCAAAAACAGAAACACAGCTTGACAAGGATAAGCTAAAGATTGCAAATGTTAAGGAATTAAAGGTTGATTTTAAGGAAGTAAAGTACGCATATAATAAACTCAGCCGGCAGTATAAGCATATAGAGAAGAACATCCTTAAAGGATATTCATTAAGAGAAAAAGAAATCGAATTGGAAGAGATAAGAAAGACACTGCTGAAAAAAGAACGTGAGCTGATAAACGCTGAGCAGAAGGTTAATGTAAAGAAGAAACAGATTGATGAGATTATGTTCAAGAGTTATCTAACACATAAGTTTGATGAGCCGATTAAAACAAAGGCAAAGATGAGGGAAAAGGTTGTAGAAATTGCTGCAATTCCAGAGCCAGAGGAAAAATCAAGAGAGGTTGATATTTTTACTCTGATTGACAAGACAGCAGGATTAATAGAGCAAAACCAGCTTAAAGAGGCAAAAGAGAACCTGCATCAGATTGAGTCGCATTTCAGCACACTTAAGCTTGATGAAGACAAAAAGAACCAGGTGCATTATCACATCCTGGAGCTGAAAAATAATCTAAAGATAGCTGAGCTTGAAAAGCCGATGTACGAGCACCATATATAAAATATTACCACTGAAGTTCTTCAAGGTCTTTCTCAAGAGTATCCAACTCGCTGAGGTCCAGCTCATCCTCAATGCTGTTTAAATCGCCCAAGCCATTGTCAAGGTTTGCGCTTTCCTTAATTGTTGTAGTTGTTGCCTGGGCTGTTGTTGTGGTTGTCTCTGTAATCTCTTTGCTGCACCCAATTATAAATATAATTAGGAAAATGAAAAAAAATAAAGTCCACTTCATTTTTTATTCCTCCAAAATCTCTTCTTCAAGTTCATCAAGGAGGTCATTGACTTCATCTTCATCAAGGAGCGCTTCTGCATTCTGCTCGTGAAGCTCTTCAACTATGCTTCTCAGCACAAGCCTTGCATTTTCAAGCTCCTGCTTTGCTGACTCAATCAGCTCATGCGCTTCCTCAATCTGGACCTCCTTATCCTCACCTAATGCTTCTTTTGCATCTGCGAGCTTTTCCCTTGCCTGCTCAAAATAACCTTTAGCAGATTCCACATAGCTCTCAAATTCCTCAACATAATCCTCATAATCTAGGGTGTCATAACCAAGCTCAGTCATTCTAGACAGAATATTCTGAAGCTTAACCTCAAGCTGTTTTGTCTGTAGGATTACTCCGCCAATCCTAGAATGGACAAGTGACTGGATGTTTCTCTTTAGGAGGGGATGAGCATCTTTCCAGAAATCAAGCACACTTTTGCGTACCTCATCAATCTCCTCCTTTGTGGAGTCACTGTCCAGCACACTGATTTTACCCAAAAGCACATCTGCCTCACTTAACAGTTCATCAATCTTTGCAAGTATCTCCTGCTCTTCCTCTTCTGTTATGTCCTCAGATGATTCGATTTTGAGCTTTAGCTTATCCAGCTGATCTTTTATTAGGTTAACAGAGTTTTCCAGGAACTCAATTGCATGCGTGTGCACATTAATCCTTGCCTGCATACATTCCCCAGATTCTGCGTCATCCTTGCATGTTTGCAAAATCTCTTTTGCAGACTGGAAGTTATTCTTGAAAGAGTGCATGTTCTTGAGCCTGTTGTTGAAGGTGTTCTGCAATGAGTTAAACTTCTGGGCATTTTCAGCAACAACAGTCCCCGCAAGGTTCCTTGCTTTAAAGCCAGCCTCCTTGTATTTCTGAAAACATGGAGTTGCCTGAAGGTTTTCAACAGCAGTTTTTAGCTCAAACCTTTTCTGCTCAACCTTCTGCAATGCAGTCACAAGTGGCTTTGGCATTTCATTGAATTTTTCAATCCTTGCCTGGATTATAGCCTTGCACTTCTCAGCATAGTCTGCCTTTTCATCGCAAGCAGCTAATACACCCTCCAGCTTGTTTGTGTGGAACTCCATAAACTTCTCAACATTTGAATGCAGTACCTGAGCAGCTTTAGCTGCCCTGACTCCCTTATTTATCCTGACTACCTTTCCAGACAGGGTGCATGCTCGACATGAACCTCCGCAATCAATTCCTTCCTCATCCTCATCCATTATATCATTATAGCAGTGCTCATTCATAACATTTGCCAGGCATTCCTCTTCTGTGGCAAAGGTTGATACTCCATCTGCGCCGCAGCCGCTTCCGCAGTTAGTGAACTCACACTCTCCACCGCTTAACTTCCACATCTCAACGCAAACTGCCGGGCAAATCTGATGCTTTTGACCATTTGCTGAAATTAGCGTAGGCTTTGCTGCAAATGCCAAGGGCATCATACCAGCAACCAATATCATTAAAACCAAAAGTGTCATACTCTTCTTCATTTTCATAACCTCCAAAACCATTCATCGAATGGTTCATATAAAATACTTTGTTACCAGTAAAGGATGGGTTATTTATAAACAAACTTTTTTTACTGCACTGTGAAAATGCCAAATAAGGCTTGTAATACTTTACAAAGCTTTATTCCTGCTTTTGATGCTTTATGGAAATCTTTTTATACAATTGCATATCTTACTCTATAAAAATGGGGAAGTTAAAACTCTTAATCTCGTTGTTCATGCTTATTCTATGTATTAATGTGGTGTCTGCTGCAACAATTCAGGGCACAATCTATGACTTTTCCCTGGAAAAAATGGATAATGTTGTTATTGAGATTGACTCGCAGAGATACTTGTCAACAGACGGAACATACATGTTTACAGTTGAACCTGGCCCATACATGCTAACAGCCACATATGTTGAAAACAGTGTGACAAAGCTTGTCTCAAGCGATGATGTGGATGTTAATGGCAACATGGTGTTTGACATATTTCTGTTTCCTTATTTTGGGGATGAGGATGAGATGCTCAACCATACAGGTCTTGACTTTACGTATGACACAGAAGAGCCTGCAAAGAGCCAGTGGATATATGTTGGCATCATTATACTCCTGGCTGTGCTGCTAATAGCCAATATATTTAGAAACACGCTAAAAAAGGCAAAAAAGGTTGAGCATAAAGAGGACCTGAACAGTATTGTGGATATTATCAAAAAGCATGGCGGAAGAACAACCCAGAAAGAAATCAGGAAAGAGATACCTTTGTCAGAAGCAAAGGTTTCTTTGATGATAGCAGAGCTTGAGCATCGCGGCATGGTCAAGAAAATAAAAAAAGGTAGAGGCAATATAGTAATTTTTGAAAAATAGTGGGGGTTTAACATGGCAGAAGGTTTATATTTTGAGGATTCATATATCAAGGAGTTTGAGGCAGTTGTTGAAAAGGCAGACAACAAGTTCATTGTGCTGGACAAAACAGCATTTTATCCTAATGCAGGGGGGCAGCCAAACGATACTGGTAAGATGGTTCGCGAATCAGATGGCAAGGAGTTTAAGGTTGTGTTTGTGGGCAAGTTTAGCGGTGTTATCAGCCATGAGGTTGACGAGCTTGGCCTAGCTGTTGGTGATAAGGTTAAATGCAGTATTGACTGGGACAGACGCTATATGCTCATGAGGATGCACACTGCAGCGCACATTGTATCTGGTGTTATTAGCAAGGAAACAGGTGCAGACATAACAGGCAACCAGCTCGGGATTGAGAAAAGCAGGATTGATTTTGCGCTGGAAAACTTTGACAGGGAAGCCCTAAAGTCATATGAGCAGAAAGCAAATGAGCTAATCAAGCAGAACATGCCAGTTAATATTAAGATTCTTCCAAGGGAAGAGGCATTTAAGATTCCAGCTTTGGTCAAACTCAAGATGGGGCTGCCAGAGTCTGTTAAACAGGTAAGAATAATTGAAATTGTTGGGTTTGACCAGCAAGCATGCGGCGGATGCCATGTGAAAAACACATCTGAAATAGGACAAATAGAAATCACAAAAGCAGACAATAAAGGCAAGAACAACCGAAGAGTATATTATGTTGTGAAGAGCTAAACCAACCAAACACCGCCGTTAACAAAGACAGTGACTTCTTGGCCAATCTTGATATTCTTCTTTGGGTTTTTTATTTCAACTGATTGGTAGGTTTCTGGGTGCAGAACTTCCAGTTTAGGATATATCTTGTCAACTGTTGTTTGTTTTAACTCAGATTTTTTTGCAGCAATCTTATAATCATTGTTTACATAATCAAAGCCCTTGACAGAATCCTTGCTCAGCACATTCCCCATGACCTTCTTGCCAATAACCTTTTTTACGCGCACATAATCTCTTTTAATCTTAAGTATATCTCCAACAGCAAAATCAGGCAGCCTGATAAGCACAGAAAGCCTATAGATGCGCTTGCTTGTCAGGTTATCTCTTGAAAAAAGGTTTGCGTTCTGCTTGACCTCTCCGCCAAACCTGCCAAACACATTGTTGGCAAGTTTCTGGATAAACTGTCTCTTTGTAATGTAAATGTCAACGCCGTTCTTAACATCAACATATTTTGTTGCAAATATTGACAGCTTTCTGACCTTTTCCATTGAGTTTTTGATATATTCAAGTGCAGTTTCATAGTTCTTATTATCTGTGTTCCTGAGCTGCAGGATGCCCTCAAAATATCCTGACCCTTCCTTGCTGCACTTGTCGCATGTTGCTGTCTTGATATGTATTGGAAAAACATAATCTTCTTTTACATGGATATTGTCAAGCAGTGCCTTGGCTACAACCTCAACCTCAAAGCTAAGCTTTTGCCTTGGCTTCATCTTAAACACTGGAACCGTGAATTTTGTTGAGAACCTGGCATTTGTATATCTTGGGTCTGGTTTCAGGGACTTTTCAACAGTTACCTTAACTATATCCCTAATACTGCCGCCCTTCCTAAATCCCTTATGGGTTGAGTATGCACCGCAGTTGCTGCAAATACTGATTTTAATCTGTTTCATACTCCTGACTATTGGAATCTTCTTCAAAACGCATTCAACGCAGAGCTCATCAACAATATCCTTTGTCTCTTTACCGCAATTTGTGCATTCCATGGTTTATTAGATATAACTGACAGTATTTATACTTTATGGAAACCTTGTTTTGTTACCACTATCTGAGTGTTATTAACAATAGATTTAAATACAAATACCAATTCTGGTATCTTATGGCACGCAAAGGAAATAAGTATTTTTTAAAGTCAGAAAAAACCAGCAATATAATAAAAAAACGGGATAAATTTTTAAGGATGAGCAAGAATCTGACACAGCTTAATCCTGTTCCTTTGGCCCCTAATAAGGCAGATTCTATCAAAACTAGGGTTGGGGATACTATGCAATACAATGTGATTAGCGCGCTTTCGAGACTTGAGGAGGGATATCATCTGCAGACACCAGAAGAGTTTATTTATCATTTCAGTAATGCCTGGACGCATTCAAGAAAATCTGGGGCAGTTCAGTTCCTGAAAAATTTAAAGAATCAGTTTGAGCTCCTGGATGTGGCAATATTAGGTGTTCCTCACCAATATGACAGAACACAATTTAACAGCCTTGAGGAAGTGGTTCGCTTTAATAAAAGTATTAAAGGCAACCCACATGCTTCAGAAGAAATGCTAGCTAGCTATGAGCTTGGTGGACTGTATCTTGTTAACAAAGGGGTATCATTACTAGCTGAGCAAAAGGGCTCATTAAATTTTCCAGAGGATAAGCTAAAACCATTGGAGCTTGTTGCTTTTACTGGAAATATAAGGAAAAAAGATTTTCGCAGGGATTATCTTGTACAGGAAATATTTAATTATGTATATGTAAATGACCTTCAAAATTTTGCAGAAAAATCTGAAATGAAGACCTTTGTTAGGACCCCAGAACCCCGTGCTAATTCTGAACCAACAATATATTTTGTAACAATAGG
Organism: Candidatus Aminicenantota bacterium; assembly: GCA_017610325.1. Classification (GTDB taxonomy): domain Archaea; phylum Nanobdellota; class Nanobdellia; order Woesearchaeales; family JAFCCF01; genus JAFCCF01. Next base: position 12,084 of record JAFCCF010000023.1, read on the forward strand.
CGGCTACAGCAATAAATTCATCTTACAGGCACACAATGTTAGTCTACCTAATCCTGTGTTCTTACGTGGTGCATATATACCTGATGAGATTGATTGGGAAGATGCTCAGAAACTAGTGACCACATATTTGTTTCACAAAGCAGTTTTAGGGAAGGAAAAAAGAAAGAGATTAATCAAAAAAGAAGTTAAGGCCACCAGAGAGACAATTGCCGAAGCAGATTTATATTATTCTATGGGAAGGATGCACAAAGATCAAGGTTTTTTTGAATTTATGAGAAAGATGCGCTACATCTCGCCCAAGATGTATATTATCAATGGGGGAAGGGCCTTTGATGTTATGAAAACCAGAATGCATCATCAATATTTTATCCCATAGTTCTTCAGATATATATATTAAAAACCCAAAACCTTATATGTGATTAGTTAAAATCCCATAGAGATATGACCAAAAAAAAGAACCCATATGCTGGCAAGAGTTTTCTTGGAAAGATTTGGTATTTTATATGGAATGATAACTCGATATGGAGCTGGATTGTCAATATTATTCTTGCTTATGTAATCATCAGATTTTTGCTGTATCCTGGCCTTGGAGCTGTGCTTGGCACTGGTTTTCCAATTGTGGCTGTTGTTTCAGGAAGTATGGAACATGGCGGAGATTTTAATGTATGGTGGAATTACCAACGGGATTTTTACACTAGCGTTGATATATCAAAGCCGGATTTCCTCAATTACCCGTTGAAAAACGGCTTTAACAAGGGTGATCTTATTGTCCTAAAGGGCGAAGCTCCGAAAGACTTAAAAATAGGGGAGGTAATCGTGTTCCAGCACCCAACTAAAAGCGAACCAATCATACACAGGATTGTGAAGGTTCATTTTGAAGGGGGAGAATATATTTACCAGACAAAGGGTGACCATAACCCTGCCTCTGCAGAGTATGAGAAGCGCATCAGCCAAGATATTGTGCTTGGCAAGGGAGTCTTTAGGGTGCCTTTTTTGGGCTGGGTCAAAATCGGGTTTGTTGAATTATTGAAAATGATAGGAATAATGTAGGTGATTAAGATGTTTTGTCCAAAATGCGGATTGCTTATGAAGCCAAAAAAACAGAATGATAAGAAAGTGATGGTCTGCTCATGCGGGTTTGTTGATAAAAAGCCAGAAGCTGTTAAGCTGAGCGAGGATGTGAAGCAGGGAAAGGGCATCGAGGTTGTTGAGCAGCTTGACTATGAGACACTGCCAATGATGAAAGCAGAGTGCCCAAAGTGTGGGCACATGAAGGCATACTATTGGCTACAGCAGACCAGGGCAGGAGATGAAGCAGAGACCCGCTTCCTGAAGTGTGAGAAATGCAAGCATAACTGGAGAGAGTACGACTGAGCTGGCTTTGGATTCTTTCTTGTTTTTAACTAATTTCTAAAGGCAAAATATTTAAAGAATATACCCTATTTTATTTAGTTAAGGGGTAAAAATGGAGAAATATGTAAAGGATGCTATAAAGAGCTTACAGTATAGAGACGAGCTTAAAATAGTGTTTAAGCTCAAGTCTAAGAGAGACTTTAAGAAGAATTTCTTGAGGCTTGGCTACAGCAAATTTATTCTGGCAATCCAGAAAAAGCTTGTTCCAAGCCATTTCAAGAACTGGCTGCTGAGAACAACTGGAATGAATGTTGGCTATGATGCATGTGTGCCGCACGACATCACGTTTGACCCTTATTTCCCAGAGCTTATCACTCTTGGCAAGGGCTGTCTTGTGGGTGGCTTGTCAAACATGGTAACGCACAAGGTAAAGGGCAGCAAGCTGATACTTGGAAAGGCGGTGATGAAAGAACGAACACTCATAGGCGGGTGGTGCAAACTAATGCCTGGTTCTGTTGTATCTAAAAATTCAATCCTTAGCTCAGGCTCAACACTTGATGAAGTTATGCCTGAAGGAGAAATTTGGCTGGGAAAACCTGCAAAGCAGATTAAGAAGCTGGAAAAAGAGGAAATTGAAAAATATTTTGTGGCAACACAAAAGAAAAAAGGTTATTACAGGGAATTCAGGAAAAAGGTCAATGCATTTGTCAAAGACCCAATCCAGATGCACTTTAAGATGCACTATAATGGAAAACGCCTTAATGCAGGCAATGACTGGTGGCGTGCACGCGCTTTCCTACGGATATGGTACAATGGAATCATAATTGAGATTACAAGAATGCTGCCGCATTCATGGTTCAAGATACTCCTGCTTCGGATGGCAGGTGTAAAGATTGGAAAGAACTGTTATATTGGAAAAGGAACTGTGTTTGATCACATCTACTGCGACCTTGTACGATTAGATGATGATGTAAGGATTGAAGAGGACTGTTATTTTGACGGGCATGAATACACAATAACACAGACAATATTTGGAAAAATACACATAAAAACAGGGGTGCATTTCAAAAAACATTCTGCTGCCAGGGTTGGTACAACAATTGGCGAAAATACAACCATTGAGCCAGATAGTTTTGCACAGCGCGAGATACCTCCTAATGAAGTATGGGGCGGCATTCCTGCAAAGTTCATCAGGAAAAAATGATTAGGACAAGCATATTCTTAATGCAGATTGACTTAGCA
>JAFCCF010000023.1:14692-16677 GCA_017610325.1 Candidatus Aminicenantota bacterium
GCCAAAGCCATGGATTGACAAGCTAAAAAAGGGAAAAAGACCTTCTACAAGAAAGAGTGCTGAGCAGATTAAGAAAGACCGTAAGGTAGAGGTTAACAGATGGAATGACTGGGTAGGTAAATCCCTGAAATACTTCAAGGACAAGGCCCCAGCAAACCCCTATGGCAAGGTTAGCCAAGGCTTGGCCACGATTCCAAAACTTATCAAGAACGGGATTTACAACACATTATATTATCCAAAGGCGTTGGCAATTAATTATAAGACTAAGAAACACTTTAAAGAAAATCCAGACAGCAAAGATCCAATATACACTTTCCAGCCAGGACTTGTGCAGACAAGGGGTGCTATGGTCCCAATTGCTGAACAATTAATGGCTGACTACAGAGGCGGCAGAAAATGGGCCTTGATTCAGCCAGGTTATCACAGTTCTGGAAGAAAAGGAGCAGTAGACAATACTTTCAAGTTTCGTGATAGATTTTATACAAGTACTGGGATGAAGGAAAAGCAGGAAATTACCCACAGGGATGACAGGCATATTGGCCATAGCAGCGGTGGAGAGGTTTTAAATGATATGGCAGCAGACCCGAGAATACTTGATACAGGTGTTAAAGCTGGTATGAAAATTGCTGCGCCGCGCGGTGATTTTAAGGCAAAGAGTGCTGGGCAAAAGTTTGTTATTGGTGTGGCTGGAGAAGATTTGTATTCTGATAAAGCTAAACAATATACAGTTGAAAGTTTCAAAAAAGACAAGTATATACCGGTTGTGAATCTTAATGGTCTTGCTGATGCTTTGGTTCCTGCAAAGGATGCTGTTGATCCTAGGGCCAAGAACGAAGCATTTATTGAGCACAAGGATGCAACACATTTTGGGACCTCTGGCCAGAACAGGCAGATTAACACGATTGTCTTAGACACCTTTGAAAGATCCCATCCAACAAATACTTATCTTAATAAACCACAAAAAAAATATTATAAAATGAATAATTAGCAAATGTCTGAAAAAACTCCAAAGCTTGACCTTCTTATCATTGATATTGATGACACCTTTGTGTACCATCTCACTGTAGCTGCTGCAAACAAGCTGTTTCTCCAGAATTTACATAGCATGTTTGGAAAAAAACTGAATGAGAACGAGTTGTACACTGCTCCGAAGACAATGCTGATAGCAATGAAGGTGGTCATGCTCAACTTTTTCAGGTTTAAGCCAACAAAACAGCTAATAAGAAGGCACATCAAATTGAAATATGCAGCAGTCCAACTTTATATTATGTACATCTACAGGCAGATTCATAACAAGCTCTCAAATAAGATAATTAACAGTGGGAAATTTATCAATATATGGGCTGATGCAGTTGTTTCGCTTGGCATAACTAGCAAGGATTATGAGATTCAAGGAAATCTTGTTAAAAAAGCCATTGACAAGAAGATATTAAGCATATATAACTCACTGAGAAAGCAAAACCCTACAATGAAGGTGCTTGCAATGACACAGAGTTTTGTTGTGAATGAGAACACAATAAAAGAGATTCTTAGAATCAATATCTTTGAATCAAATAAGTTTGTCACTGATAAGGATAGCAGGATATGCGGTTATCTGCTCAGTGTAAAGAGCTATGAAGACAAGAAAAGAATTGCGCAGGATGTTGTTGATAAGTACAAAGCAAAAAAGATTGGCTTGTTTGTTGAGGATTATGATGATTATCAGCTTCTCTCTTTGGAGAATCTTCGCTTTGTTCTTTACAAGAAAAGATTAAAAAGATTTATAAAGCACGACGATAATCTCACTTTATTATCATTTTAAGGGTGGTAACCATGAAACCAGATCTTGTAGGTACTATGAAAAAAATCGCTGGCAAAAGGCTAGCTAAGGTTGTTATTTGCGAAGGCTGGGACGAGCGCTGCATAGAAGCTACATCTGAAATCCTAAAAGAGGGCCTTGTACATGTCATACTTCTTGGAAAAGAGGATGAAATCAAGAAAAAGGC
>JAFCCF010000002.1 GCA_017610325.1 Candidatus Aminicenantota bacterium
TCTTTTATCTTCTATGCATTTAGTGTAAGCATTTTTATATAATTCAAGAACACTATCTGATGTTAAATAGTCATTAAACAATTTTTCTGTATAGAGCGCACCAGATACATCAAACCCTTTAAGTTCTTCTCGTATTGTTCCCATTGCTCTTTGTTTAACAATCTCCTTTGGAATTTCAAAAATGTCTGCAATTTCTTTAGCATTTATTATGCAGGAAGCTTTGTTAAAAAAATTTATTGCTGATTCTGTTATTTCTTTTTGTAATTGTTTATCTGTCTTTTTAGGATCATAGTCTTTAAGGAATTCAAGACTAATATAATCCTTGTTGTCTAACATCCAAATAATAGGTACAAGCAATTTTTCATTTTCTAATTCATATGTTATAGCTACATCTGCAAGAAGAGAGACTATTGGATATGGGTTTTGATTATATTTCCCATTTATAGTAAAATAAGTAACATTTCTCGCGTTTTTGAAGAGTATCTTATACAATCTGTTACCCATCTTATCCTGATCAATATTGAACTTTTTTTCTAATGATCCTCTAATTAAATTATTCACTCCACTAAATCTATTATTGTATAGCAACTGATTAATTGTACCCTCTAATTCCTCTATTTTTAAATTATCTATTTTGTTTTTTTCCATTCTCTTCCTGTTTTAATTTTAATCAATTATATTTTGTTGTTGTTACTGTTAGGTGATATGGGGCACTATTTAAAGTTATGTCGTAAGTATTCTTACGAATTATTTGTGGAGGATAAAACCCATAAATTAGACAGAATAATTTCTATAAAAAGAAAGCTGCGGTTTCAGATTAATTCATCAATCTTAATCTCCTTGTTGATGTAACGCTTGTAGTTGATTGCAAATTCCAGGGCCAGCTTTTCAAGCTTCTTTAGCAGGTTCTTGTTTGCATAGATTCGCCTGCCCTTGCCCAAGCCAGGGCATTCACTGTGAATCTTAAGATTTTCCAGCTTAAATGCCTGCTGCGGGCGGGCAACACCATCAGCGCCTTTGATAGCATCCATGTCCAGCACAAAAGGATATATTCTGCAGATAAATGGTCTGTTTTCATAGTTCAGGCACAGCTTTGAATCTTCATCAAGATACTTGCATACTGGCTTGCCTCGCTTTATTACAGAAATATCGCGACTCTTACCAACAATAATTCCCTCACAGCAGGCCCCACATCTGATGCACTCCCACTGGGTTTTCTTATCTATTGCTAGTTCTGGCATTATTCTTTAAAGAATACACTAATGATATTGCACTCATCACCATGACAAATAAATTTAGGATAAGAAATATTGTATCTTTAATCTGGATAGCGTGCACAGCAAGAAGCAGTGAGCCGCTAACATACAGCATACCAAAGCGCCAGTCAATTGTACTCTTCTTATCCTTGATTATCTTGATTGTCTCAGGAAACCAGCCAACTGCAAGCAGCACCAAACCAATAATTCCGATTATCATATATCAATCACCTTAAAATCTTCAGCAAGTTCAATCTCACCATCAAAATTCTTCTTAACAATGCTAATCACATCAACATTATCCAGCTCAGGATACATGTGTGTTAAAATCAGTTTCTTGACATTAGCATTTTTTGCTACAATCCCGCATTCTTCTGGAACAAGGTGAGGTTCACCTGCTTTTGCAACACCACATTCTAATATTAACACATCAGCTTCCCTGGCAATCTCTTCAATCTCTTTGCAATATTCAGTATCCCCAGAATACACAAGCACCTTGCCATCTGCTTCGACCCTATATGCTATGTTCCCAAAGTGCTTTAACTCTTGTGTCTTGATATTCAGACCACCAACAGAGAATTCCTTGTTTGTAACTTCTTGTACGTCAATTGGGAATTTAAAGCTTTTAGATGATACTGTTATTTTTTCCAAGAGAATATTACAATAATCTTTGAAACCATGCGGACCGTAAAGATTTAATTCTCTGCTTCTTGAATTGTCATGGAAATTACTGCTCCATAATATTGCAGGCAGGTCATTGATGTGGTCATTATGGAAATGGGTGTAAAAAATTACCTCAATGTCTGTTACTTTGACACCAACCTCAAGCAGCCTATATGCTGTTCCAGCACCAGAATCAAAAAGATAATATTTTCCATCATGCCCCAACAGATAACCAGATTCATGCTTCTTTAAATCAAGGCTTGCTGTGCCGCAGCCAAGTATTGTCACCTTCATAAGTCCCCAAAATTCATCTACATATATAAATTCTTTGAAAAACAAAAAATAATATAAAGCCCGTACTGCATAGATGATAATATGAACAAAAAGGGGCAGGGATATGAGGAAGGTAAGATGGTAATCTATATTTTCTTTGCTATCTTTATTCTATTGGTTATGGTGCTGGTGTTTGCATATATCGTGAATCATTTCAAATTCTCAACCCTTTACACATCAAAGGACCTGGAAGAGAACCTGCTCATACAGAGATTTACCAGGTCACCAGACTGCTTTGTGTATTTTGATTATGAGATTAACAGGCCATACCCCAACCTGCTTGACTGGGAAAAATTCACAGAGGAGCGCCTCAATAAATGCCTTTCTCACACTAAAATTTCATTCCAGCTAACTCTCGAAAATCTTGACAATAACGAAAAGAAAGTAATCAAGTCAGCGAACTGGAAAAACCAAATTAAGAGAAGCCTGTCCAAGGATGTTTTAATCAAAAATGATGATATCTATAGAGGCAATCTTAAGATAGATATTCAAAAATGATGCACAAAAAATCACAGGCCTTGAAGTGGTTCGACATAATCGCATCCACATTAATACTGGTAATTGTGGCATCTGTTCTTATGTACAATTCTTTTCATAAGGTCCAATCTGTGGAGAACAAAATCACGGAGATAGAAACTAACATGGGGGGTGGGGATGACCTTATTACCCTACTCAACCAACCAGTTTACTTTGACTTTGACAGTGACAGCTCAGTAGAGAGGGCCATAGTAGCTGACCTGTTGGATTATTCATATGAAAACAACAACTATAGGGAATTTGAGAAGGCAATAAGAAAATTTTTTTCACTAAAATACAACACACCTTCGATGGGTTGGAGCCTTAGAATCTATGACTCCCAGGATAATCTAATAAAAGGATTCAAGGAAAGGTCTGGCTCAATATCGAGCAAGCCAATGACAACCCTACTTTTCCCAGTCAAGGACAAAACCAAGCCAATCAAACTTGTATTTTTTGCTGAAAAATGAGAACTACAAAATCAAAAAAAGCTGCAGTAATGCTACTTCAAACTTTAATCTTCTTACTCCTTGCAATGGGGTATTTTTACATAATGGTCTCAAAAGAGGAATCGCAATTTAAAACTGGCCTGAAACTCGAAGGCTTTATCGGCAACCTGCAGCTTAGTACCATCAAGACATATCAGGAAGCAGACATGCTCATGTTTTATGTTGACAGGGCAGCAAAGCACGCAGCAGATTCAGCAGCTGAAGAGCTGGTGTTTATAATAACTGGCCCGCACAATGAAAACCAGGGATGCGGGGGATACATAGGTTATCCAATGTGGCAGAGCTTTGACGTTGCAACTGGGGTGGTTACAGATTGCTTTCCAGAGCCAGGACTTATCACTAGAGATTTCATGGTTCAGTTTAGCAGCACATTTTATGATTACCTAAGAAATTATGAGTTCAATATTCCACAAAACCTATACGAGTTTGCACTCAAGACAACTGATACTGGTGTTGAAGTTTTGGGAATTCCAAAGCAGAAGATTGAGCTTAAGATAATACCAATACAAAGCATATCAACATACCAACCAGAGCTGCAACAGCCCCTATTTGGAGACACGCCAGATGAAGAGTTGGTGAGCATCAGGCATGAATATGTTACAAAGTGCATTGGCACTTGTTTATTGAGCAAGGATGCAGCAGAGAGATTAGAGCAAGCACAGGATATTGCAAATGGTCTTGGTTATCACCTGTATGTGTATGAGTCATACAGGACAGAGGAAGTGCAGGCATATTACTGGGAATTGTACAACCATAACAGAAATCTGGTGTGCGGGCCTGATGCAGGTGGCTCGTTTGCCCACTGTCCATATAGGGTAAGCGGCGCAGTTGCCATCAAGTTCTGCGACGCGTCTGGAAAGCCAATCACAATGACAGATAATGATTATGAAACACTCAGAGAAAAAATAATGAAACGAGCTGGTTTTGAGGCACACCCTACAGAACCATGGCATTTTGAGTATGGCACACCAAGAAGGGGGCAAAGCCAGGGTGCAACACCATGAACAAATCAAACCTATTATTTATTGCATTTGTGATTCTAGTAACTGTACTTACATTCATGGCTGGCAAGGAACCTACTCTTACAGGCAGGGCAACTGACCCACTATTAACTGAAACAGAGGAGATTGAGGATTTTGGGGTTTATGCTTTTAACCCATCTTTTAAATACGCGATTGAATCTGATTCATTCAGCACACTGCTTGAAATTGAGACAAGAGCCAACCAAACAAGAGACGATATAATTGACTGCCTGAAAAAAGGAAGCAACAGAAATGATGATAACAATGATATCAAAACATGCAAAAATATTAATCCTAACAAAAATATTATCGTAGATGTTGAAGATAAAGACAATGAGTTCTACATCTTCTTTGATGTTGAAGGGGTTAAGTTTTGCCTGCATCTTCAGGATAATATTCCGCCACCAAAAACAGAAAACATCAGAACAGTTACAGAAGATACAAAAACAAACCTTGAATGGGACAAGAACAAGGCATCTGACTTGGCTGGCTATGATCTATACTATATAGGGAAAGGCGTAGTGTATGTTGACCTTTCAGACCTGACCTTGTTTGAATCAGATTTTCTAGATGAGAAGATTGAGATAACTACTCTTGATTATGCTAATCTGGACTTTTTTGTGATTGCCAAGGATGAAGCTGGAAATTATAGAACCTCTTTAACTTAAATCCTTATATTGAAAAATATAAATCTATTTAAATGATTTATAAAATTAATCTAATGGGGTGGATGGATGCTAAAGATACCTTTTCCAGACATAATTGAAAAAATTAAAGAGAGTTCTAAGCTTTCAGAAGAGGACATCAACAATAAAATAAAGCAGAAGATGGAACAGCTTTCTGGCTTGATCTCCAAAGAGGGTGCAGCACATATTATTGCAAACGAGCTTGGCATAAAAATATTTGACCAGATTACTGGCAAGCTCGAGATTAAAAATATCCTAACTGGGATGAGGGATGTCGAGACAGTGGGTGTGGTGCAACAGATATTTAATGTAACAGTGTTCCAGAAGAACGACAGGTCTGGCAAGGTGTTCAGCTTTATAATCAGTGACGCAACTGATTCTATAAGGGTTGTTGCATGGAATGACATGGTCGACAAGGTTGTTAGCATCAAGGAAGGGGATGTTATCAAAATCAAGAGTGCTTATGTAAGAGAGAACAACAACAGGAAAGAGCTGCACCTTAATGCTAAATCTGTTGCAGTAATTAATCCAGAAGGAGAGAAGGTAGAGAATGCGAAATCCTCATCTCCTATAAGGAAAAAAATACAGGAACTTACCGAGAAGGATGATAACATTGAACTCCTCGGCACAATTGTACAGGTGTTTGAGCCAAGGTTCTTTGAGATATGCCCGCAGTGCAATAGAAGGGCAAAGCCAGAAGATGGCAAGTTTAACTGTGTGGTGCACGGCGCAGTGGACCCCAAATATTCTTATGTTATGAACCTATCTCTTGATGATGGAAGTGACAACATAAGGGTTGTATGTTTCAAGAACCAGGCAAGCAAGTTGCTGGGCAAGACAGACGAGGAGATGCAGCTTTACCGCGAGAATCCAGCTAAGTTTGATGAGATAAAGAATGATATGCTTGGTAACATTGTTAAGCTAGTTGGCAGGGTCACAAAAAATGAAATGTTTGACCGCCTAGAGTTTATATCGCAGATGGTGTTCACAGATCCAAACCCTGAAGAGGAAATAAAGCGCATGAACCAAGAAACTGCCAAGGTGCAGGAAAATTAAACCATTTTCTTCCGGAATATTTTCAATCCTAGTTGAAAAAATTACAGGATAGTGCTATACTGCCAGAATTCTTGCCTTTCAATGCTTTTGGGGCTATTTTAATGACCCACTGGACACTGGACATGTGCGCGTGAGCTTTATAAATATCATCTTCTTATTAGATAAAGTCGCCTATAAAGTGCGACAAATTCCCTGAAAGGAGGTGTTAACCATGGAAGAAAAAAACATGCCTGAAAAAAAGTTCAAGGCAGGACCAATTACAGCAACAATTTGGTCCAACCAAGGTAAGAGCAAGGCTGGAGAAGCTATTACATTCTCGAGCGTTGCGATTGAGAGGAACTACAAAGACACAGGGGGAAACTGGAAAAAGACAGGCTCCCTGGGGTTGAACGACATCCCCAAGGCAGCTCTTGTGCTGAGCAAAGCATATGAGTACCTAACCCTAAAAGAGTTTAACCTTGCTTAAACTCTTTTTATATCTTATAGAACCAAAATGCATATAAAAAACAAGGTGATACCCATGATTGAAGCTAAACAAAAAGAGGAGTCTTTAACAGGAGTTGAGAAGATGGAAGAAGAGGAAGAGATTATTGAGAATTCTGATGATCAAAACATTAGTTCACTGCCAGGTGTTGGTGCTGCAACAGTTGAAAAGCTTGAAGCAGCAGGCATGGCAGATATGATGTCAATTGCAGTTGCAAGCCCTGGGCAATTGGCTGAGCTTGTTGGAATGACAGAGAGTACATCCAGAAAGGTTATCCAGGCAGCGCGCTTAAGGCTTAACATGGGCTTTGAGAGTGGAGACGAGGTTCTCAAGAAAAGGAGTAAAGTGAAGAAGATTACAACCGGCAATGCAGGTTTTGATGCTCTTGTTGGCGGCGGGTTTGAGACTGGCGCCATTACTGAAATTTTCTCTGAATTTGGTGGTGGAAAAACCCAGATGGGTCATATACTGGCTGTTAATGTCCAGAAACTGGCAGGAGAAAAGGAACCTGTTGCAGTTTATATTGACACAGAAAACACATTCAGGCCAGAGAGGCTGATGCAGTTGGCTGAGGGCGCAGGTATTGACCCGAAAAAAGCCTTAAAGAACGTGAAAGTTGGCAGGGCATATAACTCTGACCACCAGATGCTGCTTGCTGAAAAAATAGGGGATTTGATAAGAGACCAGAAGCTTAATGTCAAGCTGGTTATTGTTGATTCATTGACAGCACATTTCAGAGCAGAGTTTATTGGCAGAGGCACATTAGCTGAAAGGCAGCAGAAACTTAACAAGCACATGCACACCCTACTTAAATTAGCGGACAAACATAACCTTTGCGTATATGTCACAAACCAGGTTATGTCAAAGCCAGACCAGTTCTTTGGCGATCCAACTGTAGCAATTGGAGGTCATATTGTTGGCCATGCAAGCACCTTCAGAATTTACATGAGAAAGGGCAAGAAAGGAAGTAGGGTTGCTAAGCTTGTGGATAGCCCCTCTCTCGCTGAGGGCGAATGCGCTTTTATGATAACACAGGGTGGACTTCAAGATATTTAGCAACTTTATCTATTTTTGAATGTAGGTTGTTCGAAGTAAAATAGAAACTAGACATTATAATGCGCATTCAAAGGAGGAGTATGAATTAGTACTTGATCTGCGAAAGAAATTCAGCTGGGGAGCAAAGAGAATTTCAGATTATCTAAAAAGAAACAAAGGTATTTATATTAAGATGGGTGCTATCGAAGGCTGGTTGTATAGTAGAAAAAGACCTTTTAAGGAAGTAATCATAAAGCAAATACCTATTTCTTCAAAAGAATTAACACCTGAAAAATCATACATTATTGGGGTTTTGTGCGGGGATGGTTGGATATCTACAAATTATAGGATTGGGTTAAGTGTTTGTGATAAGGAGTTTGCAGACTATTTCCAATACTGCATAGAAAAAGTTTACGCTGTTAAATGTTCAAGAAGTATACGAACCAGAAAAAAGAATAATTTTACAAAAAATCCAAAAACCCAATATATTGTCTCGCTCTGTTCTAAATTAGTTGTAAAAGATTTGCAGAAGTATTCTAAATCATTTAAAACATTTAAATGGGCAGTTCCAGAACAAATCAAAAATTCAAAAGAGATTACTGCAGAATTCATAAAAGGTTTTGCAGATTCAGAAGCACATGTAAGATTTAGAAAGGGACATTCTGAAATTAACCTTTGTTCTGGTAACCTTCTTGCTTTAAAACAACTTAAGAATTTACTCGAAAATACTTTTCAAATTTATTCTTATTTGGGTGACAATGGACAAGGAGTTCCTGTAATTGTAATTACAAGATATGTTTGTCTAAATAGATTTTATAACAAAATCGGGCTTATTGTTAAAAGAAAGCAAATCGCTTTGAAAAATGCGCTTTCTTCTTATAAAAGAAAAGGAATCCGAAGATATTCAACAGAATTTAAGATTAGAGCAATCGATATGTTAAAGAATGGAATGAAACATAGAGAAATCGCTAAACTGTTTGGGACTTCACATTCAAACATATATGATTGGGAAAAACAATTCAGTAATTCTTCTACTTAGGAAGGTCTTAAGGACCTTTAATTCTTTTCTTCCCTGGAAAGAAACAAAAAGATAACATTTATAAAGTATTTCTACCTCTCACACCTTAATTAAGTTAGGTAGGTGAAATAGACATGAATGGAAAATTTGGTGGGGGCTTTAGACCCCGAAGAACCTTTGCCCCAGTTAAGGTAGGGGATGAGATAGATGTGAAGATAGAGGCAGTAGGAGAGAAGGGAGACGGAATAGCGAAGAAGGACGGTTTTGTGTTGTTTGTACCTGGCGTCAAAGAAGGCNAAGTTAGGATTCGTATTACCAAGGTACTGAACAAGGTTGGTTTTGCAGAGGTTGCAGGAGAGCCACAGGGCGAGATTCCACAGTCAAGCGAGCCAAGCAGAGAAGCTGCAGCACCAGAGCCCGACGAGAAACCAGAAGACACAGAAGACTTTGGAGAAGAGCCAGCTGAAGAAGAGACAAAGGAACAGCCAGAAGAGGCTGAAGAAGAAGCTCCAGCTGAAGGAGAGGCACCTGCAGAGGAAGTAGCAGAAGAGACTGAGGAAGAAGCTCCAGCTGAAGAAAAGACAAAGGAACAGCCAGAAGAGGCTGAAGAAGAAGCTCCAGCTGAAGAAGAGAAGAAAGAGTAAAACCAATTAAATAACTTATTCTTTTTTTATTTATTTTTTATTATTGATGGATACTATGGCGCCTATTCAAACCCTTATAAAAGGGGATAGATATATGAGGAGAATGGGACAGCCTGACTGAACATGATTATCGCTCCCAGAAGCAAGAGAAGAATGATAAGGGGAAGCAACCACCATTTCTTGTTCTGCTTCATGAACTGCCATAAATCAATCAAAAGATAAAATTTCTTCTGGATTAGCGATCTTTGTTTCATTGTACTCCTAGATTATTTATTTTATTAATCTGGTACTAAGTGATTGTTCTTAAAATAGTCATAAATTGCATCAGCTGCAACCCTGTGTCCCAGCACGTTCGGGTGAATTGAATCAAGTTCATTAATCTTGAGCACATCGGCATCATATTCTATAAATACTGGAAGCAAATCCAATACAGCGAAACCATTTGCCTCTGCTTCTGCACTTACTTTTTCATGAAGATGTGTCAGGGGATATACCGGATATTGTTCTGAATCAAAAAAAAGAGGGTATATAACCACCATGACCTTAAAATTATCCTCTTCTGCCATCTTGGAAATTTGTTCAAATGAGAAAACAACACGTTGCCAAGTGCAGTCATCATTGTGCAGGCCTTCATAGAACTCAGGGTCATTCTCAAGATAGTAAATTTGTTCACTCAGTTCCCTGCCACCAGATTTGACTCTGATACTGTATATATTTTTACTGAAAACAACATAATCCAGGAACTTTGATTTTTTAAAAAAATTCTTTAATTTACATTTAAATGGGGCAGATATATGTTTCAATACTTCTGTTTCCCTGTTAATCTTTCTATCTCTCGTGAAAAAGTCTATGTTGTTTCCGTAAGCCATTGGATCATTGAGGACATAGTCAATAACAACTAGGTCAGGCTTGTACTGCCACCCTAATTTACTAAAAAACTCAACTTCCTGCAAAATAGAGTACCCATTTACTCCCATCATGATAAGATTAAATTTTGTCTGCACCCTTTTTGCATTCAGCAAATCACTGAGCAGAGCAACAAATGTTGCATTTGGATTCACCCCATGGCCCACGGTGACTGAATCGCCAAGGAATATTATATCAAAATCATCTTCCCGGAATCTGTCTCTGGGATAAAATCTGCTGCCTGTGGTGTACGCAAGGATTGGATTATCTGAAGCAAGAATGGGTGCATATCTTTGTGTACTATACAGCCAATCATCATATTTGCTGTCGATGTTCCTATATACTGCCTCAGCTATGGCAAAGAAAAGAAGCAGAGTACAAAACAAAAGCATGAATTTCTTCAACAGCTGCAAACCATATAATCTTTTAATAAAAGGCAAGGCGAGAAAAACCAACATCACAATAATTGTGATAATATTTACAAAAAAGAGAACTTTGGACTTGGAAAATATATTGCTCCTAAAAAGATATACAAGAACAAGTACAAGTATTATTATTATCAGGCGAGTCTGAGATTTATCCCTCCCTTGTTTTGCTAACATTATTTTCATATATGGTGAAATGTTATAAATCTTTTCCTATTTGCGAATACCATAACAAAGAATGAGATTATCAATAACTTTTATAAACTTAATTTAATATCTAATTATTATGAGACTCTTTATTGCTATTGAGGTTCCAGATGAGATAAGGGCTTATGCTGTTTCTTTGGCAGAGCCTTTGAAAGACAGCCCAGGCAGCATAAACTGGGTCAAGAAAGAGAACATGCACCTAACCCTAAAATTTCTTGGCGAGGTTGATGATGACAGTACAGGCAAGATTACAGAAGCCCTGAAAGAAATTAAATTTGAGGATTTTGAGGCAAACACTGCTGAGCTTGGCGCGTTTCCAAGCATGGATTATATACGCGTGCTCTGGCTAGGCATTGAGCCACATGACAAAATCAACGCTTTACAGCAGCAGTTAGAACAGGTACTGCAGCCACTTGCCTTCAAGAAAGACAATAAGTTCCACCCTCATCTTACCCTGGCCCGGGTTAAGTTTCTGAAAGAAAAGCAACAGTTTACTGACAAGATTAAGCAGATTCAGGTTGAAAAAAAGCAGTTTAGTGTAAAAAAAATAAAATTAATAAAAAGTATCCTGACAAAGCAGGGGCCTATATACAGGACTATGTTTGAGTTTAACCTAAGTATTTAAACTTCTTAAAAACAGAAACCTTTATAAATCGCATAAAGTCTCCAACCTTTATAGCCTACGTGCAGGGGAAGGTGCTTTGTGCAGACCCTGTTCACGCTGCTGAGGCGATAAAAATGCAGCTTAGCATTTTCTATCGTTGTTAATGGAGGTAATCAATATGACCGAAGAACAATTGCTGGTACCAACTAAGACTTACCTTAAGTCAGGTATACATATCGGAACAAAGTTTCAGACAAAATACATGGAACAGTTTATCTACAAGACCAGGCCAGATGGGTTGTCGGTGCTTAACCTACAGAAGATAGATGAGAGGATCCAGATTATGATAAACTTTCTTTCGCACTATGCCCCAGATGAAATACTTATCGTGAGCAGAAGAGAAAATGGTTGGAAGCCTGTCAAGCTACTGGCAGAGCTTACAGGCATAAAAGTGTATGCTGGAAGATACCCGCCAGGAATAATGACCAACCCAAACCTAAAACATTACACTGAGGTTAAGATATTGGTTGTCACAGACAGCTGGGTTGACAGGAATGCTGTGAACGAAGCAATGAAGGTTGGAATCCCTGTTATTGCACTGTGCGACACAAACAACCAGGCAAACAATCTTGACCTTATTGTACCATGTAATAATAAGGGAAAGAAGAGCCTTGGCCTGTTGTTCTACATACTAACAAAGAACTACCTGAAAAACAGGGGACTTATCGAAAAAGAGAGTGACTTCAAAAAGACAATTGGGGACTTCACAGAAGAATAATTTATTTTTCTTCTTCTTCTATTCCATTATTTACTATCCTAAATATAAACTCCTTCCCTTCTGGGATTGAGCGATGTTTTCTTATTATTGCTGCGCGTTTTGTCTTAAATTTCTTTAGCTCAATAAGGCATTTGCTGCTATACTTAATCACATCTCCACCAACTATCCTTACATCATCATTATTCTCCATCTTGGAATAGACCTGGCTGGTGACCAATATAGGTATATTATGTTTTCTGGTAATTTCTACAAGATTCGACAACTGCCCGCCAAAAATCCTGCTAACTTCATATATCTCCTTGTTCTTGCCAACCTCCAGCCTGTAGAAGGTTGAGATTGTATCTACAATGATTAATCCAATCTTATCATTTACTGACTTCTTGAGCTTTGCAAAGGTATTGCGTTGCTCTAAGAACGAGGTAGGTTTTAGGAAAAGCACGTTCTTAAGTATGTCATCATAATCATCGCAGATTTGTTTGAATCTGTCAATAGAATATGAACCCTCAGTATCAATATATATTACTTTTTTCCCGCTCTCAACCACTTTCTTAAGGCATAA
Source organism: Candidatus Aminicenantota bacterium (assembly GCA_017610325.1). Lineage (GTDB taxonomy): Archaea > Nanobdellota > Nanobdellia > Woesearchaeales > JAFCCF01 > JAFCCF01. The sequence goes on from JAFCCF010000002.1 coordinate 12,702, forward strand.
CAAGCAGAAATTAGTCTTTCCGCTGCCAGCTGGACCATATATGGTGCTCACAGTATCATACTCATATCCGCCGTTCAAGAAATCATCAAAAGCATCTGAACCTGTTGAAATCCTGTTTCCCATACTAAGAAGAACAATTCAGGTATTTAAATACGTTTCTAAATTCTCTATAATTTTCTAAAACTATTTAAAGCAATACAGTTTAGTTAGGTTTATGAGAAAGGACCACATCAGGCTAATCCTAATCTCAATATTCTTAGTTACACTTATAATGCGGTTGTACTTCTCTTTCCAGACCACCTATTTTAGTGAGGATCAGAGCTATTTCCTGATTAGGCAGGCAGAATATATAACCGAAAACAGCGTGCCAATGTTCTACGACTCGCTTAGCTATGGGGGTAGGCTTACAATTAGCACCCCACTTTATTACTATGTATTGGCATTTTTTAACCTATTCTTACCAATAACCCTTGTTGGAAAGCTCATTCCAAACATATTTGCAGCATCGCTTGTCTTTATAGTGTACCTTCTGTCAAAACAGATATCAAAGAATGAGGAGGCAGCACTCTTTACAGCATTTATCTCAGGCTTTATACCCATCTTTCTTAAAATCACAATCAATAACATATCCTTATTTTCCTTAGTGATACCACTTACATTTCTCACCTTGTATTTTTTTATAAAATCAAGGGAAAACAAGAATTACATTGTGTTTTATCTACTAAGCTTCTTGGCGCTTTGCCTGACCCATTCATCTACGTTCCTATTTATTGTAGCACTTATGCTTTATCTGTTCCTCTCATGGCTGGAGAAACAGAAAATAACAAAAGCAGAGGTTGAGATTACAATATTTTCGCTGTTCTTCTTGCTCTGGTCACAATTCCTTATATACAAAAATGCATTCCTTGAGGAAGGGCCAGGAATTATATGGCAGAATATACCATCCCCAATCCTGAGCCAGTATTTTGCAAAGTTTAATCTGTTGTCTGCAATTGTAAGCATTGGCCTTATTCCGTTCCTGTTTGGAATTTACATAATATACAGGTACCTTTTCAAAACAAAGAATAAAGAGGTGCTTTTATTTGCGAGCTTTGCGCTCTCAGTTTTCCTACTGCTCTGGCTAAGGCTAATAGAGATTAATATTGGCCTTGCCTTCCTTGGCATTGTGCTTGTCATACTCTTTTCCTATTCTTATAAATTGTTATTTTCATATACTGAGAAAACACGTTTCTCTAAAAAACTGGTCTTTTTTGTCCTAGTGTTTATCTTTATTATTGCCTCAATCATACCTTCTTTTGAGGTATCACGTAAGACCATCTCTGAAGCTTATACAGATGATGAGATAAGTGCTTTTGAGTGGCTGAGGAACAATACACCAGTTGATAGCACTGTTGTTGCAACTGTGCGAGAGGGTGGCCTCATCAACTATGTTGCAGAAAGGAGGAATGTCATAGATTCAAATTTCTTGTTTGCAAAGAATGCAGAAAGACGGTTAGAGGATGTAAAGCTTATCTACACAACCTTTTTGGAGACAGATGCAATCACGCACCTTAACAAGTACAATATAAGCTACATTGTGCTTTCAGACAGGGCAAGGGAACTCTACGACATCAGGGCTCTAAGCTACACTAGTGACACCAACTGCTTTGAACTTGTCTATAACAAGAGAACAAGAATATATAAATCAATTTGTAAGAAAGAGGAAATAAAAATTGAAATTTAAACTGTTCTTAATTACTGTATTTGTCACAGCTTTTTTACTAGTGTTGCCATATTCATTAAGAACCCTGGACGACAATCCCTTATTTCCTGGCGAGGAAACCTATTACCATACCAGAATCGCAAGGCAGATTCTTGGGCACAACATCCAACAACCTGATGCCTTTGCATATGATGGAAGACCATATAATATAAACCCCTATCATTTCCTACTTGCAGGAGCAGGCGCAATTGTTGGGTTTAACAATGCCTCCACATTCTTACCGATTATTCTAGGTATAGTTTCAACAATAATCCTCTTCTTAATACTTCAACAGTTTAAATTACATGTCAAGCTAAAAACCATAACTCTGCTCTTCTGGACGTTGTCTCCCATCTTTATATATACATTTACACTCTCTAATCCTTATTCTCTCCTTATCCCGCTTAATCTTCTTGGAGTCTATTTATTTATGAGAAAGGAAAAGGTTTCCTTTGTACTCTCTGTAATTTGTTTTGCAATGATTCCCTTATTTGGTTTTTACCATGCAATAATCCCTATTATGGTATTGTTCTTCCTGTCCATCAAAAAGAAAAGCAGGCTCAAAAAATTTTACACCGTGCTTACAATAATCGCATTTATAGCAATTGTTTACAATGGTTACCTGTTGTTATCAGGGAACTATCTGCAAAACATCAGGCAGATTCAGCCAGATCTCATAAGGAATTCAATATCTGACCTCGGCGGCAAGATGGGGGTTGGAATATTTAATATTGCCCTATTGTTTATTGGTCTGTTAGTATTATGGGGGCATAGGAAAAAGTTTTACTCTGCTTACTATTCATTTATTATATTGGCGTTGCTCTACACATTTATTGATTTTAGTTTTATCATATATCTTAACATAGTGGTCATTCTGATTGGTGCGTTTGGTTTTTATCATCTGCTCAAAAGGAGGTGGCAGCTGAAAATAATCAAGACACTTACACAACTATTGGTGATATGTGGGTTGCTATTCTCAACAGTTTCTTATATTGACAGAGTTGGTTCAATGGAACCAAACAATGAAATTGTTGACAGCCTTTTATGGCTTAAATCAAATTCAGATGAGGATGGTGTAATCCTAAGCCACGAGAGCAATGGTTTTTGGATAGAATACATCTCAGAGCGCATCACAATCTCAGATAGCATTACCAAACATACGCCAGGAGCAAGAATCATCCAGAACCTGTCAGATGAAGTGTTTTACTCCAGAGATCTTGTAGAGACAACCTCGCTCTTACAAGGTTCAGGAGTTTCACATATCTGGGTTGATAGTAAAATGGGGTCCGGAGAGGTCTGGACAAAGAATAAGGAGGGTTTGCTTTTCCTCTTTAGAAACAGCGAAACATTTAAAAAGCCCTATAACTCGACCAATGTGAGGGTTTGGGAGTTTTTGAAAAGATGATTTAGATGAATACATTTATGGGCTTGTTATTATGGTTGATGTATCTCTTATCTTTGTATGTAGGGGTATATTGGTTGATAGCGCTGATAGAGCATAAAAAAGACTTTTCTAAGAAAAAGCCTGAAAAGATCGCATTAAAAAAATACCCCTTCGTTTCAATCCTTATCCCTGTATTTAATGGGGGGAATTCAGTTGCCGGAACATTAAAGTCCGCAGCTAAGCTTGATTATCCTAAAGATAGATATGAAATAATTCTTATTAATGACGGCTCAACTGATAACACTAAACAGGTGATTTTGGGTGAGATAAAAAACCACCAAAAACATAATATTAAACTAATCAATCAGTCAAATCAGGGCAAGGCAGAGGCCATGAACAATGCGCTTAAGATTATCAAAGGAGAATTCTTCGCATGCCTTGATGCAGATTCATTTGTTGAAAAGTATGCGCTTAGGAACATGCTAGGGATCTTCGAACAAAATGATGACAAACTCACAATAGTGACTCCTGTTATGCAGGTGGTATCTCCAAAAAGCGTATTACAGTGGCTACAGAAGATTGAGTATGTTGTATCGGTTTTTGTTGTCAGGATTATGAGCCACATTGACACGATTTATGTTGCTCCCGGGCCATTCAGCATTTACAGGGCAAAGGTTATCAAAAAACTTGGCGGCTTTGACGGCAGCACTGGTACTGAGGATCAGGAGATTGGCTATAGGGTACAGAAACACCATTTAAGGATAAAACAGTGTTCAGAAGCCATAGTGCAAACTGTTGCACCAAAAACCATAATTGCTCTTTATTGCCAGAGAAGGCGCTGGATGCATGGTTCATTACTAAATATAATTAAATATAAAAAGCTTATCTTTAACAGGAACTATGGGGATTTTGGCATGTTCCAGGCGCCCCTGAATATGCTAATTTATTTTTTTAGCATATGTTCAATTACTTTTTTCGGTTACTTTGTTGTATGGCCTATTATCAAGCTTACTAAAAATCTTTTCCTGATAAGGTTCGACATAATGCCTTACCTAAAGAATTTCCTCGATGGTATATTTAAAACAAACTTTAAAATAATAAATCTCAGCGTGGGCAGGTTGTTTGTGTTTTTGCTGGTGATATCAATTAGTATTATACTTCTCTATCTTGCATACCAGCATTCCCAAGACACACTAACAAAAACAAAAAAGCTTTATATCGTGCCTTATCTCTTCCTGTATTACCTATTCATCAGCTTTGTAGGGTTCAAAGCGATTTTTGATGTTATGCTTGGCAGGAAAATAAAATGGTGAGTCACAGAAAAATTAGTTGGCACAGATATTTCATTGCAGCAGTTATTGCGCTTCTTATATTTTCCCTAGGACTATCTCTTGGAATGATTATTGACAATGAACGTTTCAAGTGGATTATTACTCAGAATGAGAAGCAAGAGATTGATTATCGAAGTTTGCAGTTTCAGTACTTATACATTAACTCCGTGCTTGGTGATGATAATGAAACCTGCGCTGTTTTGCAAATCCAGCTAGAGGATACCCTCTCAGACCTAGGATATAGTCTTGATAAACTACTTAATTTTCAGAAAGAGAGCAACCTTAACAAAGAAGAGTATGACCTTCTTCATAGGAGATATATAATAGACAATCTTGAGTACTGGTTGTTTGCAAAGAAGACTAAGGACCTGTGCAACACAGACCTTGTTACTGTGTTGTATTTTTTCTCTGGTACTGAATGTGATATTTGCCCAGACCAAGGTGTGATTTTAACATATTTCAAAAGAAAATATGAAGAAAAACTCCTTATCTTTCCGATTGATGTTGACCTTGAGGAAGATGAGCCCATTATCAAGATTCTGAAAAGAAGATACAAGGTATATAATTATCCTACTATCATTGTAGAAGACAGTAAATTCGAGGGTGTTGTGCAAAAGAGTGACCTAGCAGAGATTATCTGCGACAATTTCAATGACCCAGCAAGCTGTCAAACCTAAAATCAAAACATTTTTATTGGATTATTAATAACATGTCTTGTATGGACGTGAAGAACTTTTTTGAGAAAAATAAGGGACTTTGTATTCTAATCTTTATATTTGCGCTCATTAAACTTATAATTTTGCCCAAGCTAAATTTTTTGTATTGGGATGAAGCAGTTTATCTTTCAATTGGAAAATATATCTATTCTGCTGGTAGTTCTGGGTTTTTTGAGATTATCAGGCCGCTTGGCCTGCCGCTAGTGCTTGGATGGTTCTGGCTGCTCAAGCTTGATTATATCCTATTTTCAAAGATTTTCATGATAATTATCTCATTAGGGTACATTTTAACAGCATACTTCTTGTCAGCTAAGCTTTTTAACAAGAAAATAGGAATATTAACAGTCACCCTACTCATTGTAACTCCCGTGTTCTTCGGTTTCAGCAGCCTTATACTTACTGGAGTGCCAGCTGCCATGTTTATCCTTTTGGCAATCTACTTTTTTATGCAAAAAAATAATTTGTTCCTGTCCGGATTATTCACCGCACTTGCATTCTTATTCAGGTTTCCTGCAGGACTTGTACTGGTTGTTGTTTGCGCAGGCCTTATCCTACAGTATATTCAGGAAAAGAAGAAACAAATTCTCCAGCTCGCTAAGAGAAACGCAATTTATGTTGGTTCATTTGTCTTGTTTACGCTTCCGTACATTATTTTTAACTATATCAAATACCATAATGTAACAAGCGAGCTTAACCATGCCCTATTTAGGCCCTGGATAATGGGCATATGGCACCAGGGCAATCCAGCTGGCTGGGTTGGTTCAGGATTATCTAGTGTGCTTTACTACCCAATACAACTTTTCCTGCAGAACATATTTTTCATTTTTGTTATTGTTGCAATTGTATTCTGGATAAAGAACAAAAATTACAGGAATTACAGATTTAACACAATACTAATTGCGCTGGTGCTCTTCCTGGTATACTTCTCATACATCTCAAATAAACAGATAAGGTTTAGTATTTTGTTCCTACCATTCCTTGCAATGCTTTCAGCTTATGGCGTGCTTGAGCTGTACAAGCTGGCAAAGAAGAGGTTTAGGAAAGATACAGTTAAAACAATTATTATTATCCTCTGCTTTGCACAGTTTTTGGCAGTAACAAACATATTTATTGGCAACAGCATTGGGCATGTCTTGACAAGGCCAAGACCAATGGCTTACCCTGCGCTTACAGAGTTCTTTGAATCAAACAGTATTATGGGCGATGTGATGGCAACAGAGCCAATTGCATCAGCATATATTGATAACAGGTTTATCCCAAACTTTTATTCCTATGACACGCTTATTGGCGACTTCAGCTCTAATAGATCTGCGATGTACCTAATTCACTATCCTGAAGGAATTTGGTGCCCGGAGTATAACTTCCAGTGCTTTACAGACAGAAAACGCGTTACTCAATATTTTATGCAAGAGTACAACCTTGTGTTTTTTGATAATGAAACTGAGCTATATGTGTTTAGCAAGAACTTTTCACTGCCTCCATTGAACATGGAACAGTTGCAGAAGACAAGGGCAGACCTGGTTACAAATCCTAATGCAGTTGATTCCGTGGTTGTTTTTAGAATAGAAAATGCAGGAAGCCTTTTCAGGGAAGATAAAAAGGGCAACATCTGGCAGCGTGACAAATTCGAGAAGCTAAATTCCATCTTTGAAGATACAAAAGTTACATGGAGCATAATACCTGCAGATATTGAGGGCTTGAATGAAAAGAGCAGACACTATCTCCGGGAATATGTGGCAAATCACAGCATCAACATTGCGCAGAAGGGTTATGAGCACAAGGACAATGGATTCGGGAGCGAATTCAGGGGACTGCCTCACTCAAAGCAGATGGATAAGATTATCCAGGGAAGGATTGTGCTCGAGAATGAGTTTGGCAAGGAAATTACACTTTTCATACCTCCGTTTAATTCAGCAGATGAAAACACATTGCGCATCTTGGATGCTCTAGATTATGCAGTTTATTCATCTACTCCCGGAGATCAGCTTTTTGTGACAGATAGAAACATCAACAGGTATGACCAGTTGATACCATTCACAGACTGGCAAAAGGGCGGTAACCTTGATTTTGATACACTCAAGGCTCAGTTTGATTCATTCAATAAATTCAAAGATTATATAATCATAACAATTGAATACTATATGTTATCTGATGAAGATTTTGAAACCATTGAAAGGTTTCTGGGGTATGTACAATCCAAAAATATTATTGTTATGGACCTTAAGGGGCTGGACAGATGGTATAGGTTCAGGGAGAGCGTGGATTTTTCAATAGATAACCAGGTTGTAAACATTTACCCCCCTGAGAGCGAGTTCGATGACTATCTTACACTTGGTTTTTACGTGCCCAGCAACTTCACAATCAGCTCAACTCTTGAAACAGTTAAAATTATTAGCTTCAATGAAGCAGAGATTAATGTGTGCCTCAACAGCAAATGTTATAAACTTGAACCAAACATATTAAGGAAAATTGAAATCACTGAATGAAAAAAAAGAGATATTTGTAATTATTCTGCTTTCAATTCTAGTTAGACTTGTGTTTTCTGTTAAACAGTTTGCACTTACATGGGATTCTGCAGTGTATCTTGGCATGGCAAAGTATATTTTTTCCCTAGGCAATCTTGGATTATGGGAGCCGATAAGGCCTGTTGTGTGGCCATTCCTGCTTGGCATTTTCTGGAAATCGGGTTTGGATGCAGTAGCTTTTGGACGATTGCTTGAGATAACACTTAGCATTGCCTCAATCTACCTGCTCTTCAAAATTTGCGAGAAAATATTTGACAAGAACATTGCGCTTATTGCATCATTCTTCTTCTCATTCTCACTCACATTCCTGGAACTTGAGTTTAACTTGCAGACCGGAATCCTGGCAACATTCCTTATTCTGCTGTCAATTTACCTTTTCCTCAGACAGAAAATTTTCCTGGCAGGCCTTTTTGCAGGCCTGGCATTTCTCACAAAGTTCTACTATGGTGTATTCATAATTATACTGTTAGTATTCATGATAAAGCAAGTCAGCATCAAGAATTACAAGAACTTGTTGCTTGGATTTGGCATACCATTGCTTCCATACCTGATTGCCAATACATTCCTGTATAAGAATCCTTTTTTTCCTTTTATCTCTGCGAATTATGTTATAAATCATGTTATTGCATGTAATTTCCTAAACCCCCAACCCTGGTATTACTTTTTCCAGAGAATATTTATCGAAAATCCACTGAATATCATTGCGCTTCTTGGTGTGGTGCTATTATTAAAAAAGCCAAAACTTGACAGGATATTTTTTCTCAGCTTGTTTGTCCTGCCGCTTGCATATTTAACAACACTCTCATGCAAGACACCAAGGTATCTTTTGCTGATTTTGCCCTTCCTGCTGCCATTGACTGCACTAGGAATTGACTTTATCATGGACAAGCTAAAGAAAAACCTTCGCTTGCTTTTCCTTTTAATCATAATCATATTTGCAGCAGCTTATCCGTTTTATATTCTGTTCAAGGTCCCTGTTCCAGAAGAAAATCTGGACTACTACAACCATTTTAAAGGGATTGAGCCAGACAAGTTAGTGCTGACAAATAATCCTAAACTGGCATTGTACACAGACAACAAGCTTGAGCTCTTGTACTATCCGCTGTACAATTCATCAAAGGCAGAATATTACTCAGATGATGTTGTTGACAAAAAGCGCGATTATGTGTTTATTGATACTTGCTATGGTGATATGATCTGCAAGCCAGGTGACTTGGTTTGCATTAATGCGACAAATAATCTGATGCAGGTATTAAAAGACAATTATGAAACTGTTTATTATGCTAACCATACTGTGTGCGAATACTTTATCTTTTCCTACAAATCAGAACATAGTGAGGATACAGGGGATGTTTAATCTCTCTGAACCCAACATCAAAGCCAACTTTTTCCAGTTTTTTCTTAAGATTCTTTGAACTCTGGAAATAATAATCTCCTGGGTTCATTATTAAATCCCCTAAATAGTTTAGCCAGAACTTTATGGCTGGTTTTTTATCAATCTCCTTGATTATCAGGACATTTGTCTTGTCAAATCTTTTGTAGCATTTATGGAAAAATATTTTTTGCTGTTCAAGCGGAACATGGTGTAAGAGGTCAACAGCTAGCAGGATTTGGTTCTTTTTTATTGCAACTGTTTCCAGCAGGCTGGCAACCTTGAACCTTATGTTTGGAAGCTTCCATATCTTTTTTGCAAGCTTTATGCGCTCGTCATCAATGTCAAATCCGGTGACTATTCTACCTTTCATGCAAAGATATGCTGATGTCAGGCCATAACTGCAGCCAATCTCTACAATATTTCCTTTTGGTATAATCTTTTCAATGTTGCTAAATGGAAAAATCAATGATTTTAGAAATACATAGAGTTTTAGCTTAAAGCTGGGCATGTTGTGCAGCATAATTCTCTCTGTTTTGTCCATTAATCACTGAAATAATCCAAAACTATATAAATTTTTATTGCTGACAACAGAATATGCGCTATATTAGGATACTTAGACCGCAGCAATGGTACAAGAATCTTGTTGTCTTCCTTGCACTTGTTTATTCAGGTAACCTGTTAAATCTTAGCCTGTTCCAGGGCACTGTGCTTGGATTTGTCAGTCTGTGTCTAATCTCATCTTCAGGATATATTCTTAATGATGTGCTTGACAGGAGATATGATAAGAGGCACCCAGAAAAATCAAAAACGCCGATTGCAAGCGGCGAGATTAGTGTTATAAATGCAGTGCTGTATGCGGCTACGCTGCTGGTTATTGGATTAGTGCTTGCATTTTACCTTAACCTGTACTTTTTATCTTCTATGGTGCTATTGTTTGTCCTGACACTGCTTTACTCGATATTCATCAAGCATATTGCATTTCTTGACATACTTGTGATTGCAATAAATTTTGTGATAAGAGCGGTGAGCGGAGCATACCTCATAAATGTTTATATATCTCCCTGGCTCATCATGTGTCCATTTTTTCTTTCATTGTTCCTATCAGCTGGCAAGAGAAGAGCAGAGTCTTTGTTTGCATCTAGGTTCAAGCCAGTGCTTAAAGCATACACCAAAGAGATAACATCTACCCTTATAGTAATAACCGCAACAATTCTAATATTAACCTATACCCTCTACACGATGAGCGTCAACGAAACCCTCATGTTCACGCTTCCGATTGTACTGTATGGAATATTCCTGTACCTTGGCTTTATATTCAAGAATGAAAAGGTTGCCAGATATCCTTTCCTTGTATTCAAAGATTATAGAATGATAACCATAATTGTCTTCTGGATTATTATCACTGTTTTGGTTCTATACTAATTATCCTTTTCTAACCTTGATAAGATCACCAATAGTAAGCGCCTCGCCCTTACCCTTTGTAGCCTCTACAGCTTCTTCTTTATGCATCTCCACCAGCGTTATTTTAAAGAATTTTTCCAGTTTCCTGGCAAGTTCAATGTTTGGCTCAAAATGTCCCCTCTCAATATTATGCAACAGGCTTTCTTTTACTGCAAGCTTTTTTGCAGCATCTTCCTGTTTCAGACCCACCTTTTCCCTGCCTGTTTTTATTCTTCCTGGGTAATCTGAAACGACCAGTTGTACAATCTTAGGTCCAGATACAGCTTTTATCTCTTGTTTTTCAAGTTTCTTTTTTTTCTTTGCAGGCAGTTTAATCTTCACCTTTTCTATTACCTTACCCATCTTGCTACAGCCAGGGCACACACTAAGTTCAGTACCTTCAATCTCTACCTTTACAGTTGCATCTTTTGAACCACATATGCTACATAAGATATTCCCACCCAGGTTAAGGTATAGGAACTGGAATATTTATATCTTTCGATATAATGGGAAACTTGCTGTAGCCCAAGAGATAATACAACCTGAGAAAAACCAGAGAGTTAACCTTTGATAATTGTCACAGTTATTGTTCTTTCACTTCTTGGCCCATCAAATTCGCATAACATTATAGACTGCCACCTGCCAAGCTGTAGCTTGCTGTTTTTTACGGGGATTGTCTCGCTTGGACCTATAATTGCTGCTTTGATATGTGAATCTGCATTACCATCAACCTGATCATGCCTCCATTTTCCCTGGGGAATCAGCTTTGCGAGCATATCATTAATGTCAAGGCAGATATTCGGGTCATAATTCTCATTTATAACAATTGCGGCAGTTGCATGCTGCACAAATATACTGCATAACCCTTCTTTTACACCTGAGTTTGTTACAATCTCTTCTACCTTGCGGTTTATATCAATTATCTCCATACGCTGAGATGTGTTTATTGTGAATGTGTGCTGCATAAACAATAGATAGCCCTAGATATTTATATATATTTCGCAATAACTTCAATTTGGTTCAAAGTTTAGTTAATTATTTATATATTAAGTTTGATTACTTAGTGTTATGACAGAAGAATCATTTATGTTGGTGTCTCTGAAAGAGAGCAAGGCGAAAAAGCTGGCAGAGGTAATAGGTAATGATACCTGCAGGAAGATACTTGATTTTCTGGCGTCAAAAAAATCTGCAACAGAGACAGAGATATCAAAAGATCTTAATATCCCTATATCTACTGTACACTACAACCTAAAACATCTTCTCGAAAATAAACTGGTTAAAGCAGATGAATACCATTACAGTAAGAAAGGTAAGGAAGTGAACCATTATTCGCTGACAAACAAACTAATCATAATTGCCCCAAGCAGGAAAGGGAAATTCATGGATAAACTAAAATCCATATTACCAATCTCATTAATAGCGGTATTTGGTGCCGGAATAATCCATTTTATGTCTATATTTAAGTCAGGAGGCACATTTGCCGCTATGGGTATACAAAGGTCAGCCAGCGAAAAAATGCTGGCAGCAGCACCCGCAGTAATGGGCGAGGCAGCAGATGCTGCAATTGCAACCACGACCACACTCCAACAAATAATTGTACAGCCAGTTGTGCAGCAGTCAAACCTCGCTTTGTGGTTCTTGTTCGGAGCAGCATTTACAATAGTGCTCTTCCTGCTTATTGAATTGTTTAGAAAACGATAATTCTTCAGTAAACTTTATATAGGTCTCTTTCTTCTGTTTTTCTATGGCAACAGAAGAGTTAAGTGGTAAGGAAAGGCTTGAGCAGGGCTGGATTAGGACCAGCGCCATAATTGAGGTGCTTGGCAAGCCAAAAGAGCATGTTGAGCAGATGCTTAAAGATTATGTTAAACAGATTCATGAGAAAAAAGAGATTAGGGTTATTAAAGAAGAGTTTGAACCTGCCAAAAAGCAGAAGGAAACCCTGTTCAGCACATTTGTCGACATTGAGTTCTGGGCTAAAAATGTTGCAGAGCTTGTATGGTTCTGCTTTGATTTCATGCCTTCCAGTGTAGAGGTAATTGAACCAGAAACAATAAATTATAAATCACACGATTTCTCAGGATTCCTTAATGATTTACAGGCCAGGTTGCACAACCTTGATATGATTATCAAAAAGTTCTCAGCTGAGAGTGGTGTTTTGCAGAGAAATACAAAACAGCTGCTTAGAAATATTGTGCTCATTGCCCTAAAAGAAAAGGATTCAACGATTGATGAGCTAGCCAGCTACGTTGGAATAGAGCCAAAAAAGCTTGGACCATTCCTTAAAGAGATGGAGGAAGAGGCCCTTGTAGAGAACAAGGAAGGATCATATTCAAAAAAATGAAGGATATAAAAGACAAGGTTGAAGCAGTTCTTTTTGCCAGCGGAAGAAAGATGCATATAGATGAGATTTCCAAGTTGTGTAGGGTTAAGGATACTGACCTTGTCAAGAATGCCCTGAAAGAGTTGCAGAATGAATATGATGGAAGGGGGGGCCCCCTACTTGTTTTAGGAGAGGGTGATGTGTGGAACCTCAATGTTGGAGAACGGCACCTTCCACTTGTGCAAAAAATTGTTTCTGAGACTGAGTTGAGCAAAACCTTGCTTGAAACATTGGCGGTGATTGCATGGAAACAGCCAATCATGCAATCTGATGTTATCAAGGTAAGAACAAACAAGGCATATGACCACATACACCAACTTGTTGAAATGGGTTTCCTTGCATCTAAAAAGTATGGTAGGACGCGCGAGCTTAAGCTTACTGAAAACTTCTTCAAATATTTTGACATTGAAGGTGAGAAGGACATTAAAGATGTTTTCAAGGACATAGAAGCAAAAAAAGATATAATTAAAAAAGAAGCAGAAGCTAAGAGAAAACTGAGAGAAGACGAGAAGCTGAAGCAAGAAGAGGAAGAGATAAAACAAGCAGAGCAAGACCAGAGAACATCAAAAGAAAAAATTCAAGAGCTCGTCACAGAGGCAAAAAAGACCATGGCAGAAGAAGAATCAGTAGAACCACAGGAAGAGAACAGGGAAACAGAAGAAAATGAAGAACCTATGCCTCGGGCTGAAGATAAAGATACAGATGGACCTGAACCAGAGATGCCAATTATACCAGTAGGGATTGAAAGTGAAGCCTCAGAAGAAACAGCTGAGCAGCCTGAAGAAGAACCTTCACTGGAACCAGAAACAGAGAAATCACTTGAAGAAGGGGTTAAGGGAGAGATAGAAAAAGAAGAACAAGAAGAAGAAAAAAAAGAAGAAAATGCTACTTCTTAGATGTCCACAGTGTAAGCAAACAATGAAGTATCAGGCAACGGATAACAAGCCTGTTGAAAAGAAAGTTAAGCGCTGCGTTTATTGCGGAAAAAACTTTAAAATAAGGCAGAATGTTGAGAAAATACTATGAATTTTGACACTGTTCTCAGCTAGTCAGGGCACAGTATTCAAACAGCTGAAACCCCTTAATTCATGCAGGAGGCTACTTCTACCACTATTATACAACCAAAAGATTTATATAAACAAGCACATTATTTTCTATTAAGAAAGGTGTATTCTGACACATAAAATTTGAGCTAAAATAAGCTAAAAATTAGCTAAAAATGCAATAAAATGGAAGACCCAGCAGACAAGGAAAAACAGGAAGAAAATAAGGAAGCAGCCAAAGAAGAGGCTCAAGAAAAGGTAGTTGAGAAAATAGTCCCTCGATTGATTGAAGAAGAGATGAAGCAAAGCTATCTGGATTATGCTATGTCTGTTATAGTGAGCAGGGCACTTCCAGATGTACGCGATGGCCTAAAACCAGTACATCGTAGAATTCTGTTTGCAATGAACAAGATTGGTATAACTCATGATAAACCATTTAAGAAAAGTGCCAGAATTGTTGGAGATGTTCTTGGTAAGTATCATCCGCATGGTGATACTGCAGTATATGATTCAATGGTCAGGATGGCCCAGTCATTTTCTTTGAGATATCCGCTTGTACAGGGTCAGGGTAATTTTGGAAGCGTTGACGGCGATTCAGCAGCTGCAATGAGATATACAGAAGCAAGGCTCAACAAGCTTGCTGAGGAAATGCTTGAGGATATTGAAAAAGAGACAGTAATGTTCCAGCCAAACTTTGACGGAAGCCTAAAAGAACCCACTGTGTTGCCTTGCAAGGTTCCAAATCTGCTAATCAACGGCTCAAGTGGAATCGCAGTTGGAATGGCAACAAATATCCCGCCCCATAACATGAATGAAGTATGCGATGCTGCAGTTGCACAAATAGATAACCCAGAAATTAGTGTCGAAGAACTAATGCAATATGTAAAAGGTCCGGATTTTCCAACTGGCGCTTCAATATCTGGCACAAACGGCATAAAAAGAGCATACCTGACAGGATATGGCAAAATTTATGTTAAATCAAAGACAAGGTTTGAAGAGCATAAGAACAAAAAATGTATAGTTATTCCTGAGATTCCTTACCAGGTTAACAAGGCACAGTTGATTCAACATATAGCAGAGCTTGTTAAGGAGAAAAAAATAGAGGGCATTGCAGATCTAAGAGATGAGAGTGACAGAGACGGCATGAGGGTCGTTATTGACCTTAAGAAGGATGCTAACCAGGACATTGTGCTTAACCAGCTCATGAAATACTCTAGGATGCAGGTAACATACCCCATAAATATGCTTGCCCTGGTAAAAGGCGAGCCAAAGACACTTAATCTAAAGCAGTTGATAAAATATTTTATTGAGCACCGTGTTGATGTTATTACAAGGCGCACACAATTTGAGCTCAAGAAAGCAAAAGAGCGCGCACATATTCTGAAAGGCCTGATTATTGCAATTGACAACATTGATGAGGTTATACCTAAAATAAGGTCTTCTGAGAATGTTGAAGCTGCAAAAGCAGTGCTCATACGCGATTACACACTAACAGAAATTCAGGCGCAGGCAATACTTGACATGAAGCTCCAAAAACTAGCATCACTTGAGCAAGCCAAAATCAAGGAAGAGCACACAGAACGTCTAACAAAGATTAAGGAACTTATTGAGCTTCTATCATCTGACAAGAAGATTTATGACATTATCAAAAATGAACTTACTGAATTAAAGAGCAAGTATGGTGACGAGAGAAAGACTGAAGTTATCGATGCTGAGGAAGAAGAACTAATCATCGAAGATCTTATCAAGCCTGAGGACCAGGTTGTTACTGTTACACATGCTGGCTATATCAAGAGAACTCCGATGGGTGTTTATAAGGCGCAGAAGCGTGGTGGTAAGGGGATTATTGCAACTGAAACTCGGGAAGAGGACTTTGTTGAGAAAATATTTATTGCTAATACCCGTAATTATTTGATGTTCTTCACAAACCTTGGAAAGGTGTACTGGCTAAAAGTTTATATGATACCTGAGGCAAGCAGAACAGCAAAAGGCAAGGCGATTGTAAACCTAATAGAGATGGAAAAAGGAGGGGTTGTAACAGCAATAATACCAATAAAGAAATTTGATGAGAATCATTTCCTTGTCCAGTCTACAAAGAAAGGTATTGTCAAGAAGACAAACCTCCTGGCTTATTCCAGGCCAAGAAAAGGCGGAATCCGTGCAATAACTCTCGGACCAGGAGATAGCCTCCTTAATGTCAAGATAACTGACGGTCAGCAGCAGATACTTGTTGCTACAAGGAATGGCATGACAGTCAAGTTTCATGAAAAATATCTGCGTCCAGTTGGCAGGCCATCCAAGGGGGTGATTGGCATAAGGCTGAAAGGAGATGATGCAGTCATTGGAATGGTGATAGCGCGCGATGACAAAACCTTGCTATCGGTCACAGAACACGGCTATGGAAAGCGTTCTAAAGTTTCGGATTACAGGCTGATTGGCAGGGGTGGTGTAGGAGTCATAAACATCCAGTGTAGTGACAGAAACGGAAAGGTTGTAACAATAAAATCTGTTGAGAATACAACAGAGCTGATGCTTGTAAGCATGAAGGGCATTGGAATCAGGATTCCGGCAAACAACATACCAATCATTGGCAGGAACACGCAGGGTGTCAGGCTGATGAAGCTTAACCCAGGCGACAAGACAGTTGCAGCTGCCAAAATCGAAGAAGAAAACAATGCCAATAACAACAACAATAACAACAACAATAACAACAACAATAACAACAACAATAACAACAACAATAACAACAACAATAACAACAACAATAACAACAATAACAACAATAACAATAACAACAACAACAACAACAACAACAATATGGTTGAACAAGGCAGCAGTAATTAAACTTAAATACTACTAATTCTTCCTTATTCTCATGAAAGCATTGGGTATTACCCATAAAGGGGCAGAAGATATAGCCTGTCTTGAAATCAAGGAATTGATTGGTACAAAGGCAACTGTAAAACCTTCTGTTGTAGTGTTTACTGCAAAAAAAGTAGAGGATTTGTGCAAGCTGTGCTATAAAGGCCAATCATTCAGGAGGGTGATGTTGCTTTTGAAAGAATTTAAGGTTACAAAAGAATTGCTAAACATGAAAAAAGAGCTAAATGCAATTGATTTTTCAAAGCACGTTAAGAAAAACCAGACATTCAGGGTTGAATGTGTCAGAATCGGCGAGCATAGTTTCCAGAGCAGTGATATAGCTGAGGAAGCTGGAGCTGTTATTGATGGAAAAGTTGACTTGGAAAACCCTGACATTAGATTCTTAATATATATCCATGATAGGG
This sequence comes from Candidatus Aminicenantota bacterium, assembly GCA_017610325.1. Classification (GTDB taxonomy): domain Archaea; phylum Nanobdellota; class Nanobdellia; order Woesearchaeales; family JAFCCF01; genus JAFCCF01. Next base: position 29,927 of record JAFCCF010000002.1, read on the forward strand.
ATGCGTACTTAGGCATTGATTTTTCAGGGTTTGACATGTCAAAGCGCGATTATAAAATTTTTGCGCCAGCATTTACAATTAAGGGCACAATAGCATATACACTTGTCAGGCTTTCTGGCTATAAAAAGGGCAAGGTGTTTGTTGACCCATTCTGCGGCTCAGCAACTATTCCAATTGAGGCAGCGTTCTTTGCATCATGTTTTCCAGTTAATTTCTACAGGAAGGAAAAATTTGCATTCCTCAAGTTCATAGATTACAAATTTAGGGATATAAAACCAAAAAAGCAGAAAATATCTGGTTATGACACACAGCTAAGGATGGTTAGGCAGGCTCAGAAAAATGCCCAGATTGCTGGTGTGAAAAAAATAATTGAGCTGAGCAAGATTGAAGTTTCATGGATGGACACAAAGTTTAAGGAAGCAACAGTTGACTGCATTGCATCAAACATGCCAGTTTATTCAGAGCGCGTTGATAAAAAAGCAGTGGAAAAATCATACCATGAGTTGTTCTACCAGGCAAAGTATGTGCTAAAGAAAACAGGAAAAATAGCACTGGCATGCAACAAGCCAGAGATTATCAAAGCAGCTGCAGAAAAACACAGTTTCAAGCTCGAAGAAGAAAGAATAATCATGCAGGGCAAGATGGAACTTGCAATCCTTGTTTTCAAAAAGAGTTAAATTTATATATTCTCATATTCTTAACTAAAACAATGAAAAATATCAAAGAAAAGATTCTGTCAATTGCAATTGCAATCATTTTGCTGTTATTCATAGCTTATGGCATCAATACATTTTTTCCTAATCCAGAATATGATGATTTCTGCATAGAAAAACCATACAGGATTAACATAACTGAAGAAGAATGTGTTTCAGATGGCGGAAAATGGACCCAGGAAAGGATTCCTAAAATAGCAGGTGAGCCAGAACAGAGCGGTTACTGCGATATAACCTATACATGCAGGCAGGAGCTTGAAGATTCAAGGGAAAAATACAACAAAATCGTGTTTATTATCTCTGGAATACTTGGCCTGTTTTGCGTAATCCTTGGCGGAATTGTGTTAAAGGTAGAATCTGTCTCAGTTGGAATCATGGGCGGCGGAATATTAACTATCATTTATGGAACAATCCGTTACTGGGGTAATCTGGAAGATGTTGGAAGGTTTCTGATACTAGGCTTAATCCTAGCAGTCTTGATAATTCTTGGCTATAAATACATTAAAAAATAGCCCCAAGGAGTTAAATTTATAAATTATATTATCCTATTTATTATTATGAATCTAATTATGAAGTGCATATCGATTTTTATCTTGGTGGTTGTATCTATTACAATATTTGGCTTGATTCTAGCTTTTATAAAAGCGATGTGATGTTAGAAAAAACATTAAATTTATAAAGTGTGTTTTATTCCTTATCTCTGTAGGGAAGTGCTTAACAACCGGTTTTACCGAGGAAAGTCCACCCACCGCGAAAGACCACCTGTTTGCGCAGGATTTCGAAAGGGATGGCAACCACTCAGAAACGAAACCACCATAATTTAGGATGATGGGCGCGAAGGTGCTGGCAACAGTGCTGAGTTAACCCCCTGACATTTTTTATGGAAAGGATGAAACGGTGAGCCCTGGTTGGTGCAAGTTGTTACAACGCTTAGTTAAATGTTAAGGCAGGCTGTTCATGTTCAATGCGTGAAGCCTGACAGAAGGTGGCTTATAGCTTCCCTACACCTTTTTAATAAAAATCAGGAGAATGTTTTAGCATGGCAAAAGACACCAAAATTTCAATGCCCTCTGGAATTGGGGGACTTGTAAGGTATTTTGACGATTACAAGAGCAAGATAGAGTTTAAGCCTGGTGTTGTGATTATCTTTGTTATCGTAGTTATCATAATCATCATAATTCTGCACATCTACAAACCTGGTCTATAAAATGATTCCTGGCATGAATCCACGAAAAATGCAGCAGGCTATGAAGCGCATGGGCATTCAGCAGGTAGAGATAGAAGCAACAGAGGTTATAATTAAATGTCCAGATAAGGAAATAATAATAACAAATCCAAATGTTTCTAAAGTTAATATGATGGGCCAGCAGACATATCAAATAGTTGGAGAAGAGCATGAACGAGGACTCTCAACTGAGCCTGAGATAAACAAGGATGATATCAAGACCGTAGCAGAGCAAGCAGAAGTGACTGAAGAAGAGGCAAAAAAGGCAATTGAAGAGGCAAAAGGCGACCTTGCACAGGCAATTCTTTCTTTAAAGAATTCCGGATAAAAAATAACAAACTTTTTATACCCTGACTAACATAAATCTACTTAGCGGGGGCAAAATGGAAAAACACCAGCAGGCCAAGATGCGGGCTGAGCGATATATTAAAATCGCCGATCACATGCTTACCCAAACATTTCCCCTGCTTAAAGATCCGAAATTATTGCTGGCAGTGATGCAAAACATTTTTTTATCACTGAGATACTCGATGGAAACCCTGCTTTATTATGACAGGCTCTATAAGAAGATTCCTCCGTTCCAGGAGAATTTCGAGTCAAAGTTTAATATGTTCAGGCAGAAGCTAATTGTAAGGTACAGCATCGATAGGCGGTATGTGAACCTGATTCAGGATATAAAAGAGCTGATAATTGAACACAAGAAGAGCCCAGTTGAATTCACTAGAAAAGACAAATTTGTGATATGCTCAGAAAACTATCAAATGAAAACAATTGGCGTTGAGCAAATGAAGGGATATGTGCAGGAAGCCAAAAAATTTTACAATTACATTAACCAAAAAATACCATAACATGAATCACTCTATATTAAATGCAATAAAAGAGCTAAGAAGGTCAGAGCACCTGCTATATGTTAGCTTAAAATACACAAGGACTGCAGATGTTATTAAAAGCGTAATAGCCAGATTAATAGAATCCTTTGACTGGATTCTTGATGGTTTAATGGAAAAATTCAAGGATGAGAAAAAAATACAAGAAATCCCATTTGCGCCAAGGCTGAAATGTGAGGTCATCAAGGAACAATATTCTGACGATTCTAAATTACATGATTTTCTTGATTTCTACCTCCTACTGAGGAGGCTTAATCGGGCAGAGTATACTGAGAGCAACGAGTTCAGGCGACATGTTACAATGACGGCGCATATTAAAGGTGAAGAGGATATTCCGGTTGATATTGACACTGTAAGCGAATACTTACAAAAAACAAAAGATTTTATAGAGTTCATTAAACCTAGGTTAGAAAATGAGTAAATCTATCGGAGTTATCAGCGGGAAGGGTGGTGTCGGTAAAACAACCACAGTTATAAACTTGGGTTCTGCCCTGAACCAGTTTGGACATGAAGTGATTGTTGTAGATGCAAATATATCTTCCCCTAACATGGGTACTTACCTTGGTAATCCAATAGTCGCAGCAACACTAAATGATGTTATAATGGGCAAGAAGACCATGCAAGATGCTATGGTGATGCACCAGTCTGGCTTAAGAACAGTCTTCTCAAGCATTTCTTTTGAGGATATTAAGAACACAGATGTTAAAAAGCTCGCAGAAACACTTAAACAGATGAAAGGGTTTGGCGACATTATACTCATTGACGGGTCATCCGGACAAACAGACGAGACAATAGAGGTTGTGAAAGCGAGCGATGAAGTGCTTGTTGTTACAACACCTGATCTGACTTCTGTAACAGACACAGTAAGGACCATCAAGATTGCAAATGAACATGGTGCAAATGTGCTTGGCATTGTGATTACAATGGCAAAGAATCAGTTACATGAGATGCAGGTGAAAAACATAGAGGAAATGACAAACCATAAGGTGATTTCAGTTATCCCCGAAGATGAGATGGTGAAGCTCGCTGCCAAGACCAAATATCCAATAACCTATTCATATCCTGATTCACCTGCAGCAGTAAATTATAAAAAGCTGGCTGCATACTTAATTGGCCAGAAGTATGAGCATGAGGTTGCCAGCAAAGAAGAGGGCAATATACTCTCATCTATACTGGGTGGGTTGAAATGAAAAAAGAGGGGAATGTTCAATATGCAAAAAGCATGCACAGGATACATTATTGGTTGACACTGATGGTGCTCACTATCTGTAGTTTTCTTATCACTTTTATTCTTATTCCATTTATGCTTGTGCTGAATAACATGGCAATCAATTTTATTGTGATAATACTTGGCCTGCTTTTTGGCCTGATATTTACTTTTGTTGTGCTTGATCTCGAGCACCTTGAGAAATACCATCATGTGTTTGCAGGTTTATTCATACCTCTCGTCGCATTAATCAACATGTTGGTGCTGATAATCTTAACAACAAGAATTGCCGCAATATTCAACATAAGCATCCAGAGAGACCCAGTTATAATCAGTATGCTCTATCTTGGGTCATTTGTGCTGCCGTATCTTTTGTATAATTACGCACGGCATCTAAAGGCAAAGAAATAGTACGGGTTTCAATGCCCCTTATCATTCTGTTATGGGTTTCCTCACTGCGTTCGTCAAGCCCACTTAGAAAAAATAATAGGTCCATTAGTGTGGCTTTATGCCGCACGATCCCGTCCAAGCCTGATACCCCCCAAGGGGTTCCAGGAACTTGTTCCTGATAAGGGTTGAGGGCGATAGGGGGGAATGTCCACGTTAGAACCTATGGTTCCGACACCTCACAGAGATTTGTTCGCTTTACTCACAAATCAAGAAAAAAGAAGGGCGATAGGGGGGAATTGAACCCCCTCCTAGGGATTTCTGCAGTCAAAATCACTGCCACAGTCCCTCATTCTACCATTAAACTACTACCGCCAATATAGGTCTAAGAAATCAGGATTTCCTTATAAATGTTACGTAAAACAATAAATATTTATACAATGAGTAAGAAGATATAATTGTCAACAAATGGCATTATTAAATTATATTATCATTATTATCTTGCTCAGTCTTTCTGGGTTATTTTCAGGCCTAACATTAGGTCTTATGAGTCTGGACCCTTTTGATCTGAAGAGAAAGGTAAAGCTCAAGGACAGGTACGCAAAGAGAATCCTTCCTATACGAAAAAACGGAAACCTGCTGCTTTGCACACTCTTGCTTGGAAATGTTGCAGTGAACGCTGCCTTAGCAGTTTTCTTGGGTTCAATCACCGCAGGTATTATGGCAGGGGTTGTTGCAACTGGCTTGATTGTGATACTTGGCGAAATCATTCCGCAGGCAATGTTTTCCAAATATGGTCTAGAATTAGGTTCAAAATTTGTTTGGCTTGTTTATATATTTATTGTGCTACTCTATCCTGTCACAAAGCCAATTTCAATGGTGCTTGATTATTTCCTTGGAGGGGAGCTCCCAACAATGTTTTCAAAACGCGAGTTAAGGTTGTTTGTGCAGGAGCAGAAAAAACATAACAACTCAGACATAAGCAAGCATGAGTTCCAGATACTTGAAGGTGGGCTTGGTTTTTCAGAGAGGTTTGTCAAAGATGTTATGACTCCTGTTGTTAACACTTTCTTTGTTAAACAAGACACTATTCTAGACAAAGGAAAGTTGCAGGAGATTCATGCAAGAGGCCATTCCCGCATACCGGTTTATTTTGAAACAAGTGAGCTAAACAAGGTAGTTGGCATATTGTATACAAAAGACCTTATTGCACTTGATCCTGACGATAACATACGCGTAAAAGAAATTATGCGTGCAAATGCACATTTTATCAAGGAAAATGACAAACTGGGTAGAGTGCTGGACATATTTAAGAAGAGCAAGGTGCATCTGCTTATTGTGTTAAACCAGTATAAGCAGGTGTCAGGCATTGTTACCCTGGAGGATGTACTTGAGGAGATTGTCGGAGAGATTGTTGACGAGTATGATAAATTTGTGGATATGCGTCAGGTAAGTTAGGTGAATTTAAGAGGAGCATGTGACAGATATCTTTATAAACCAACACGCGTTCTCACCAAATATGAAAAAATACTTTCAAGAAAATATACCAAAGATTGACAAAGCTGTCAATGAATTTTTTCCAAGAGAGGTGTCTGAGTCTTGGATAAGGCAAAACATCAGCGAGTTTTCATATTCTTTTGACCTTGAAGCATGGAAACGGGTGTGCAGTGGCCCGTTTTATGAGTTGTTTGACAGGGGCGGCAAGAGGCTAAGACCTCTTCTGACTATATTGATTCACGATGCTTTGAAGGGAAGCTGTGCCGAGGTTCATCAATTTGCAATAATCTCAGAGATTATTCACTCAGGTACATTAATTGTTGATGATATTGAAGATAATTCCAAGTTCAGGCGCGGCAAGCCACCAGTGCACAAGGTTCACGGCATTAATATTTCCATTAACAATGGATACTTTCTTTCATTTTTTCCACAATTGATTATAAAACAAAGCAATCTCAACGAAGAGAAAAAGGCTAAGTTATACAACACTATTGTTGAGGAGATGACAAGAATTCATATTGGTCAGGGAATGGATCTGCTCTGGAGCCAGGAAAAACAGTATGGTATATCACTGGACGAATACCTGCAGATGTGTGCATATAAGACAGGCGCCCTGCTAAGAATCGCGATGAAAATCGGCGCCATACTTGCTGACGCACCTGAGGAAATCCTAGCAAAGCTGGAAGAACTGGCAGCATCAATGGGAATCGCGTTCCAGATTCAGGATGATATACTTAATCTAAAACCAACAGGGGAATGGGGCAAGGAAACTGGCGAGGATATCACTGAAGGCAAACTGACCTATATGTCAATTGATGTAATGTCCCAAGCAGATGAAGAAGATAAGAAAGAACTGGCGAGAATTCTCGCAGCAGCAATAGAAGATAAAGCAGAAATCCAGAAAGCAATAGATATCATGGATAAGTACGATTCATTTTCAAGGGCGCATAAATTCTCAGAGCAGTTGATAGAATCATCAAAAAAAATAGTCAACGAGAGCTTTGGCGATTCTGAATACAAGAGGGTATTCCTAGAAATTCTTGATTATGTCATAACTAGGAGAAAATAACCAAAAAATATTTATTCTCTGTTCCTAATCTTAATAAATATGCAGAAACCACTCTTAACCTTAAAGCCAGATATTATGAATGCGCTGTTTCCTATATTTTTTAGGAACCTGTTTATATGCTAGAGTCCTAACTTGTATAAACCGTAAGTTTTATAAACCGACCCGGATTTCTTCCTCGTAACAAGCTCGAGTTCAGTAATTGAGCGTATCTAGGGCTAGAATGAGATTATTCTAGCATATTAAAATGGCAGAACAAGATTTTAGGCATATTATAAGAATTGTAAATACAGACATTGATGGAAACAAGGCAATAGTTGACGCTCTGAGAAAAATAAAGGGAGTTGGCTTTATATTCGCTAACATGATTTGTTCAATAGCTGGTATTGACAAGAGACAGAAAACAGGGCATATGCTCGATGTAGAAATAAAGAAATTGGATGAAATATTAAGGAACCCTACAAAATTCAATGTTCCTGCATATATGCTTAACAGGAGAAGAGACTATGAAACTGGAGAAGATATACATATTCTGACAACAGATTTAAAGTTTATCCAAGACAGCGATAAAAAGAGAATGGGCAAGACCAAGTCATATAGGGGAATGAGGCTTGCAACCGGTCTTCCTGTCAGGGGTCAGAAAACAAGGTCAAATTTCAGGAAAAACAAGGGCAAGGTACAGGGTGTTAAGAGAAAGAAAGGTAAAGGTGGACGTGTTTAGGTGATTAAACTTGGGAGATCCAAAGAAACCAAGAAAAAAATATTCAACCCCAATGCATCCGTGGCAATCAGCCAGGATTGAGGGGGAAAAGCAGTTAATTAGAGAGTATGGTCTAAAAAACAAGAAAGAAATCTGGCAGATGAAATCTTTGCTTAAGAGATTTTTCGCTCAGGTTAAAGAATCTATTGTAGCAAAAGGTAAGCAGGCAGAGAAAGAGCAAGAACAATTCATGAAAAGACTTCAAAGCTTGGGTCTTATAAAAAAGACTTCAAAGACAGAGGATGTGCTTGGGCTTACCATTAATGATTTAATGGAGAGAAGGCTGCAGACATTTATCTTAAGAAAAGGTTTTGCCAGAAGTGTTAAGCAGGCAAGGCAGTTCATAACCCACGGCCATATCCTGGTTGGTGCAAAGAAAATTACGTCTCCATCATACTTGGTAAGGGCCGAGGAAGAGAATCAGGTTAATTTTGTTCCAACTTCTGAGCTATCAGACTCAGAACATCCTGAAAGAGAAATTAAGAAGCTGGCAAAGGCACCTAAAAAAGAAAAAAGTACAGAAAAGCCTAAAGAAAAGCCTAAGGAAAAGTCTAAGGAAAAGCCTAAAGAAAAGCCTAAAGAAAAGCCTAAAGAAAAGCCTAAAGAAAAGCCTAAAGAAAAGCCTAAAGAAAAACCTACGGAAAAGCCAAAGGATAAACCTAAAGAAAAAAAGGCAGAGGTAAAAGATGAGAAATCAAAGTAGGCAACATAACATTAGGTGGGGTATATGCCATATCTACTCATCATACAACAACACAATAATCCATATAACAGATATTACTGGTTCTGAATCTATTGCAAGAACATCTGGCGGTCAGGTTGTAAAAGCTGATAGGCTTGAGTCTTCACCAACAGCAGCAATGATTGCTGCAAAAAAGGCTGCAGAGACTGCGATGGAACAGGGCATTAATGGGATTCACGTGAAGATAAAGGCCCCCGGAGGCCACAATGGACCAGCAAACCCAGGACCGGGTGCTCAGGCTGCCATTAGGGCATTGAGCAGGATGGGTTTAAGAATAGGGATTATTGAGGATGTTACCCCAGTACCCCATAATGGATGCCGGAAAAAGGGCGGAAGAAGGGGTAGACGGGTTTAATTTGGAGGTCTTGGAAAATGGAGGTAAGATTACTTGATAAAAATAAGGAGAAAACAAAGGTTTCGTTTATATTAAAAAACTCGGTTCCAAGCTTTGCAAATGCCATTAGGAGAACTATAATGGACGAGGTCCCAACACTAGCAGTTGAGGATGTTGAGTTCAGAAAGAATAGTTCAATACTCTATGATGAAATGATTGCACATAGGCTCGGCCTTATTCCACTTAACACAGATTTAAAGAGCTATGATCTACCTGAAAAATGCACATGCAAGGGAGAGGGCTGTGCAAAGTGCCAGTTAAAGATGGTATTAAAGGCTAAAGGCCCTACAACTGTGTATGCTTCAGATCTGAAAATAAATGATCCAAAGATAAAACCAATCTACCCACAGATGCCTATTGTGAAGCTTATCAAGAACCAGCAGGTTGAGCTGGAGGCCACGGCAGTTTTGGGCCAGGGAAGAAATCATGCAAAATGGAGCCCAGGCCTTGTACATTATAAGTATAAGCCTGCAATTGAAGTTGGCAAGGTTGATAATGCAAATGAGGTAGCTGCAGTTTGTCCGCTAAATATATTTGAGGTAAAGGGCGGTAAGTTAATAGTTAACAAAGAGAAGATGTTGTCCTGCCATCTTTGCGGCGCATGCCACGAGAAAAATCCCCAGGTTAAGATTAATGAAAGTGAGACTGAATTCGTGTTTTTTATCGAATCATGGGGGCAGCTCAACTATAAAGAAATGCTCACAGAGGCAGTTAAACTTTTCCAGTCACATTTGAATGAGTTTATTGATATTATGAAAAAGAAGTAACCTCGCATATATCTATATGTCTTAGTGCGGGGGTGGCAGAGTTTGGTCAAATGCGCAAGGTTGAGGTAGCGGAAATGCGACGCATTTCCTGGGTGTGAAGCCAAGCTTCAAACGCCTTGTCCCTTAGTGGGTGCGCGCGTTCGAATCGCGTCCCCCGCATTCAAAACAACAAAATGAAAAACATCCAAATCCAGGGATTGATTAGTGAATTGAAAAGGATTTCAATAGAGGAAAAAGTAAACATCTGGAAGAGGATTGCTTCAGACTTGCAAAAACCTACAAGAAAGAGAAGGATAGTTAACCTTAGCAGGATAAATAGATACGCAAAAGAGAATGATACTATTGTTGTACCAGGAAAAGTTCTGGCAAACGGGGAGCTTGACCATAAGCTCACAATAGCCGCCTATACTTTCTCTGGCGAAGCACTGAAGAAGATAAAAGAATCTGGATGCATCGCAATGAACATTCCAGAGCTTCTTGAGAAAAATCCAAAAGCAAACAAAATAAGGATAATTGGTTAAAATGAAAGTATATGATGCAACTGACACAATCCTTGGAAGGCTGGCTACAGTCGTAGCAAAGCAGGCATTGCTTGGCGAGACTGTCAAGATAGTTAATGCTGGCAAGGCAATTATCACTGGTAGTAAGAAGGATGTTTTTAAGAGATACAGACGAAAAGTAGACATGGGCGGTCCATTCAATGGACCATATATACCGAGGATGTCTGACAGGTTTGTGAGGCGAGTTGTTAGGGGTATGCTGCCATACAAGCAGCCTAAGGGAAGAGATGCATTCAAGAGAATTATGTGCCACATAGATGTTCCTGAAAGCATGAAAGATGAGAAGATTATTAAGCTGGAAGCAGCTAACATAAAAAAGCTTCCAAATCTAAAATATCTTGCTGTGAAAGACGTATGTAAATTATTGGGGGGTAAGTTATGAAAGTAGTGCATGTATCTGGAACGAGGAAAAGAGCAACTGCAAGGGCGACATTGAAGCCAGGTAGTGGTGTGGTTAAGGTAAACAATACACTGATTGAGAATATACAACCAGAGCTTGCAAGACTTAAAATAAGAGAACCACTTCTGCTTGCAGGGGAAATTGCAAATAAGGTAGATATTAAGGTTAATGTTAATGGCGGCGGCGTAATGAGCCAGGCAGATGCCTGCAGGCTTGCAATCGCAAGAGCATTAGTGGAGTTTTCAAAGGATAAGACGCTTGAGAAAAGATTCCTTGAATATGACAGGCATCTTATGGTGGCAGATGTAAGGCGTAAGGAAGTATGTAAACCTAATATATCTAAGGCTAGGAAAAAGCGGCAAAAGTCGTATCGTTAAAAAGGTGAAACAAGATGTTAATTCCAATCAGATGCTTTTCGTGCGGTAAACCAATCGCACACCTATGGGAAATATACCAGCAAAAGCTTAAGGCAGGCGAAGATTCAAAGAAGGTAATGGATGAGCTTGGCTTGGAAAGATACTGCTGTAGGGCAGCACTGCTCGGCCACGTTGACCTAATCGACACAGTAGCCCAGTTCAAGAAATTTTAATTATTTATCTTTTTTAACAAAATTTAAATAAACCCTATCATTCTATCCTCTATTATGGCAGAATTCAATAAGATAGAGAAAAAGTGGCAGGATAGGTGGGCCAAGGCTAAGATATTTGAGGTAAAGGAAGAGCCTAAGAAGAAAAAGTACTATGTCTTGGAGATGTATCCATATCCTTCATCCTCGGGCCTGCACATGGGCCATGCAAGAAACTATGCGATAGGTGACTGCTTTGCGCGCTATAAGAGGATGCACGGTTTTAATGTTTTATATCCAATGGGTTATGATTCTTTTGGGTTGCCAGCTGAGAATGCAGCAATAAAGGCAAGGTCACACCCCAAGTTATTCACAGAAAAAGCTATCAAGAACTTTGTAAGACAACAGAAAGAGCTTGGCCTGAGTTATGACTGGAACAAGATGCTGGCAAGCCACACCCCAGAATATTATAAATGGGACCAGTGGATATTTCTGCAGTTGTTTAAGAAGGGCTTGGCATACAAAAAGGTTGCAGCTGTTAACTGGTGCCCTGAGTGCAACACTGTGCTGGCAAATGAGCAGGTGGTGCAGGGCAAGTGCTGGCGCCACACTGAGACTGATGTTATCCAGAAGGAACTTAATCAATGGTTCTTTAAGATAACTGATTATGCTGACCAACTTCTTGATGATATTGAAAAACTAAAAGAATGGCCTGAAGATGTTAAACAAATGCAGAGAAACTGGATTGGAAGAAAAGAATGGATTGATGTAGACTATCAAATTGAGGGAACTGACAAGAAAATAACAGTTTCAACAACAAGGCCAGATACTAATTATGGAGCTACCTTTATTGTTCTAGCGCCAGAGCACCCATTGTTGTCAAAAGAAGCAGTAATTATACCTGATGAGAACAGAAAGGATGTGGACAATTACATTAAGTATGCATTAAGAAAAACAGAGGAAGAAAGAATTAATGAGAAGGGAAGAAAATCAGGTGTATTTACCGGCCTTTATTGTCTTAACAATCTGACAAAAAAGAGAATGCCAATCTGGATAACTGATTTTGTGCTGATGACTGTTGGTACAGGTGCTGTTGTTGGTGTTCCTGGCCATGATATTAGGGATTTTGAGTTTGCAGAGCAATTTGGTTTAGACATTGTTAGGGTAGTGGTTGGCTCAGACGGAGACAAATCTCCAATTACAACCAAAGAACAGGTGCAGGAAGAGGAAGGAACAATGATTAATTCTGATTTCCTGGATGGAATGAACATCCATGATGCAACCAAGAAGATTATGGATTATCTGGAAAAAAAAGGTGAAGGAAAGAGAATTATGCGTTATCATCTTAAAGACTGGTTAATCTCCAGGCAGCGCTTCTGGGGATGTCCGATTCCAATTGTGTACTGTGAGAAGTGCGGCGAGGTTCCTGTTCCTGAGAATGATCTTCCAGTCAAGCTTCCAGATGATATTAAGTTCACATTTACAAAGGGCAATCCTCTGGAGAATGTCAAGGATTTCATAAACACAAAATGCCCAAAGTGCGGCGGCAAGGCAACAAGAGAGACAGACACAATGGACACATTTGTGGATTCAAGCTGGTATATGCTGCGATATTGCGACGCAAAGAATGACAAAAAGATATTTGACAGCAAAAAGGTAAATTACTGGCTGCCAATTGATACATATATTGGCGGCAGAGAGCATGCAACTGGCCACCTGCTCTATTTTAGATTCTTCACCAAGTTCTTCAAGGACATTGGTATAATTAATTTTGATGAGCCTGCCATAAGATTGTTTAACCAAGGCATGTTGCACAAAGATGGTTATGTCATGAGCAAGTCCAGGGGAAATGTGATTACACAAGAGGAGATTGCAAAAAAATATGGCATTGACACTGCACGGTTCTTTATGCTGTTTGTTGCCTCGCCTGGTAAGGACATGGAGTGGAGTGATGAGACAGTTGAGGGCACATTCAGATTTCTTAACAAGGCATACAAGCTTGCTGAGAAAAAGCTTTCTGACAAGGTTGACAAGAAGGTGCAGAGCAAGATGCACAAGACAATCAAGGGTGTTACAGGGGATATTGACAATTTCAGGCTGAACCTGGCACTTATCAAGATTATGGAGTACACAGACTTTCTTTCAAAGCAGGAGCAACTTCCAAAAGATGCACTTAAGGCACTTATCCTACTCCTTTCACCATTCACACCACACATTGCTGAAGAAATGTGGGAAAAGATAGGTGAGAAGCCATTTGCATCTCTGACTAGCTGGCCAAAGCACGATGACAAGAAGATTGATGACAAGATTGAAGAGACCATGAATATAATTGACAAGGCAGTTACAGATATAAGGGCTGTGCTCAAGCTTGCTAACCTGGATAAGCCAAAGAAGGTATCCTTGTTTATATCAGAACAGTGGAAATATGAATTTTTTAAGAAATTGAGGAAAGAGCTGGCTAAAACAAGGGATGTTGGTAGTATTATCAAGGCTGTGATGGACAAGGAGCATGGCAAGGACATCTCAAGGCTTGTGCCAAAGCTTGTCAAGGATGAGTCAAAGATTCCTAGCGTGGTACTTGACCAGAAAACTGAGTTTGATGCATTAAAGGATGCAGTCAAGCACCTTGAGCAGGAATTCAGGTGTACTGTTGAGGTTGTCAAGGCACATGATTCAAAAGAGGCAAAGGCTCAGCAGGCAATGCCATCCAAGCCAGCAATTCTCATAGAATGAGTTTCAGAAAACAGGTTTTTGACTTTTACAGGGCTGTTGTGAGTGAGAAAAGCCTGAAGATTATACTGGTGGTTGTTTTTGTGCTCTTCATCTTTCTGCTTCTGAAAAATGTTTTTATTATACTACTATTGCTTGTGATTGGAGCAATCTCCCTTTTACACAATATTTTCACCAGAAATACAATTGGTTTTGAATTATGCATATTTGCAACTGTATTTTGTGCAATTAATTTTGGCGCTGGTGCAGGCATATTTGTGGGAATATTTTCAGTTTTAATTGGTTTTATGTTGAGTGGGAATGTTGATGAGGGAATACTGCTCATATTAATTGTATTTATATTAATAGGATTCTTTGCATCAATGTTCAGCTTTGAGAATATCTTTATAGTTGGTCTGGTCGCAACAATTGTTTATGATATTATTATTGTTGGATTCTACATATTAATGGGTTCAAGTCCAATTAAAAATATAAGCTATTTCTTGACACATGTTTTGTTGAACTACTATATATTCAAATATCTGCCAGCAGTGTTTGCAGGTATAATATAAAAAGTGAGCAGGCATGCACAGAAATGAATACAAACCATAATCATTAGCTTACCCCGATTTATCCTCATCTCCGCTACCCCATAAGCACCAATAATCATGATTAATGCTGCTTCCTTCCAGACCTGACATAGTTTTCAAAAATATCAGTCCTACGGGACAGAAAATCATTGTCCAAACCAAGACCAATAACCATGGAAAGCATCGCTTCCCATGCTTCGGTTCCACCGTATAGCCCGTTTGCGGTAACAGGAGAGGGCTAATCTCCCAACCTAGCCTGCTCGAGGATGGGGATGATTTTGGCTTTTTTAAGGTTTTCGGAATAGTTGAACGTGTGTAGTATCATGACATATGTCACCACCTTTTAAATTCAGCTATTTTTTGCTGAATTTAGGTGGTATATATGAACAAAGCAGAGATAAGAAAAGAATTCTTCAAGTTAAAAAACAAAGGTTTTTCCTATGCGCAATGTAGAAGGATACTGAAAGCAAAGCATAGATATGAAGTCACAATTAGGACTCTCAAAAGATGGATTAAGCGACTTGAGTCTGATAATTGGGATTTGTTAACCTTACTTGAACATCTCAAAAATCACTATAAACCGGATACTACAGAAACATAATCTATGTCGAGAAACGAAGAACAGAGGTAAACAAAAAAAGTGGGTTAGATGGCAGAGAGAGCATCCAAATAGTCTATGGCAGGTTGATCATACAGATGAACAAGAATTGTTTGATTGCTATACTCTTTCTGTGTTAGATGATTGTTCTAGATATAGTTTAGCTTTAGTTAAGCTAAATAGAGTTACAACCAATGCAGTAACTATAATACTAGATAATCTCATTAAAAAACATGGTAAACCTCGTCAGATACTTACAGATAATGGGGGGGCGTATGGTTTAAAAAGCAGACATAGTAAATTTGATAGATGGTGTAGAAGAAGAGGGATAGAACACATAAGAACAAAGGTGCATAGTCCAACTACTAATGGTAAGGTAGAGAGATTGTTTAAGACAATGGATGATGAGTTAGAGTTTTGTAATAAGGATCTTGAGTTATTTAGAATGAGGTATAATCATTTCAGACCTCATTCAAGCTTGAATAATAAAGCTCCTGCCGAGATATATTTTGCGTTTCATAGGCTCTTTTAGTACTAGTGACATATGTCATGAGAGCGCACACGGAATAGTTGAACGAAACTTATTTAAGAGAGCTTTACCAAAATATACATAAAAAAGGTGTTATAATGACAAAAGAACAGGGCTTTTACACAATAATCATCTCTATTGTTGCTCTTGTTGCTCTTGTGAGTTTGTTTCTCAATTTTGAGCCTAGGGAGCCCTTTACTAATTCTAAGTATAAAAGCACAAACCTGATGGGGCAGGCCTCAGCAGAACCCTTGGATAAGTTATATTATGAGGCACTTTGGATTGAGTTCCAACTGTATGAGAGGGAAGACCCGCAGTTGGAAAAGACGAACCTTGTTGGAAAGCCCTTTTTTGTTAAGAAGAAGTACTGGGATCAAACCTGCGATTATTTTTCAAAATGGGCAGCGCATGTTGAGGATTCTAACAATGAGGAGCAATTCTTTGAGAGTTGTATGGAAAATAACCTTCTGAAAATTTAGAATTCCCAAATTGATTTTCCTCCAAGAATGGAAACAGTTATAAACCAGTATAGTCTTAGGTATACTCAACCAGATTTAAATAAATAAAACGAGGTGAAAAAATGTCTGATAAAACAAATTACTATCTTATTTCAATGGTTGCTATTGTAGCTATTGTTGGAATAGTTGTTTTGTTTTCCGGAAGCAATCAAGGAGTAACATCTCCCTCAGGAACCTTAGATGCAGAGTATGACGGGAATGACCCAAGCGAGGAATTCTACAATAGTAACGTTGTTGGGGAGCATGGAAGGGGAGTTGAATATAAATGTGTAGGGGGAGCAATGAATACAGAGACTTGTGGAACTTTTACTAGATCTAAAGCAGCAAGAGATTGTAGGACTGGTGGCGGCGTGTGCCGTAGTCCAAACGAAAGAGTTTAATCCAGTATATTAAATGGTACTAGAACACCTATTCCCAGAGAACTGGCTTGAGAAAAAGATAAGGTATGCTTTTATAATTGCAGTTGTGTATTCAACGCTTGGCATAATTGTGGCCAGGCTTTTGTTTGGGGCAAATTCAGGTATTGTTTCTGTTGTTTTTACTTCTCTTCTGCTGCTTCCGTACCTTCAGAAGCTATTTGTAAAGGAGGAGAAAAAAGAAGAGAAGGAAAAAAGGTTTTCCCTAAAAGAACTTTGGAAAGACAACAAAGTTGCTATTAAAGTGTACATGACACTCTTTTTGGGAATCTTCTTTACATATGCATTTTATTCCTTTTTATTGCCACAGCTTGGCTTTAACACATTCAACATCTTCAAGGAACAACTCTTTGTTGACCCTGCCCTAAGAGGCCATGCATTTGGCTATGGAACATTCCTATCAATCCTATCAAATAACTGGTGGGTGTTGCTTGCATGCTTTTTGATTGCCCTTGTTGTTGGAAACGGCGCTGTATTTTTCATTACCTGGAACGCAAGTGCCTGGGGAACACTCTTAGGTTATAGGGCATTGACAGCCGCATGGTATTCTGGTGCAAACCCTTATTGGTGTCTGCTGGTTATCTTTGTTATTACATTGCCACATCTTATCTTGGAAGGCGGTGCGTATATCCTGGCAGCAATATCAGGTAGTGTAATCTCAGATGGGATAATCAAAAAATCAAAGGAAGTCAAGGCATTTATCCAATATGCGGCAGTTGGTGTAGTTGTATTCGTTTTGTTCTATTTTACCTATAAAATCATAATCGGGACAACAAGTACAGTAACATTCAGCTTGCTGAGTATCGTTATAATAACTGGCTTAATACATTTAATAGGAAGGTTGTTCAAAAGCAAAAAACACAAAGAGGTTTTCATCTATAACTATAACCTTTTTATTATTGCAATCATTGTGTTTGCGATTGGAGCATTGGTTGAAACATTTGTTCTTAATTATTCAGGCATATTGAACGATATTTACTATTATAGCTTTATGTTTAGATGAATGCTCAATATTTCAGAAATATTTATATAATACCCTTCATATTATCTATTCTGGGGGAAGATGGAAGATAGGATATTATTTCTGGGAACTGGCGGTGATATAATTATAGTTGGAAAGCAGGTTCTTGGTGCTGGTGGAATAATACTTGATGTAGAAGGGATGCAGTTTCATATTGACCCTGGACCAGGCGCCCTAACTGCGGCTAAGCAGTATGATATTAACCTTAGGGAGAATACTGCTGTGTTTGTTTCCCACAACCATTTAAATCATTGTAATGATATCAATGCCGTGATTGGTGCTATGACACATTCGGGTATGGATATTAAGGGTGTGGTTGTCACAAATAAGACTGTATTCAACGGCACTGAGGAGATGCTGCCTGTACTAACAAATTTCCATAAACAGTGCCTTGAGAGGAGCATAGCAATGGACGCTGGCCAGAAGCTTGGAATAAATAATGTCGAGGTTAGGGCAATACCTGCAAAGCATACAGACCCTAATTCAATTGGTTTCAAGTTTTTCACACCAAAGTTAATACTCACCTATACATCCGATACAGGATATGACGAAGATCTTATCCAGCATTATAAGGATTCTGATGTTATTATCCTAAATGTCTTGAATCCAAAAGGTGTAAAGAACGAATTTCAGCTTTCAACCGATGATGCAATAAAGATTCTTGAGGCAGTTAAACCAAAGCTAGCAATAATAACTCATTTTGGTGTTAAGATGATTAAGGCAGACGTTATTAATGAGGCTAGGGAGATACAGAAATCTACTGGCGTGCAGACAATTGCAGCGAAAGACGGCATGGTGGTCAACCCATTAACTTATTCTACAAGCGTAAAACGGAAAATCTAAATCAGAAGCAGGATAATTCCATATCCCATAAAGCAACCTAAGCTTATAAATGGCATTGCAGGATAGAACTTGCCCTCTTTGCTCAGGAACATAAGCCCAGCCAATGCAAGGGTTGCAAACCCCGCAATTATCATGGCCATGGACAAGGCTGCGCTGAAAGCCAGACCACTCAGCACAAGTTTTTCCATGACAACAGCTGCAAATAGGATTGGAAATGCAACATCCCCGCCTCCAATAATTGCACTGCTCGCTTTACTGACAACTGTTTTTGTTATTTTAACTCCTTTTTTTGCGACTTTAGTCTTTTTTGGTGCTTTCTTTTTATATGATATTGATAAACCAGCAAATATTTTCGAGTCTGTCTGGAACTCTGCAAGCTTTACCATGTGTTTGCTCTTCCATACAGCTATCATGTCATAGACTGAGATTATCAATAGTAGCATTATCACAGAGAATAGGTTTAGTATTGGAACAAATATAGCAGCTAAGCCGCCGTATATGAATATCTCGGTTATGTTATGGATAATAGGGTTTGTCTTTAGGATTTTCCAGATAGCAAACAATAGTGCAAGTATGAACGCAACCAGTTGCGGCAGGAATGCTCCTAAAGCAAACGAAAGGCACATTACCACAGCCAAGAAATACCACATCTTCCACAACCTTACTTTCTTGAACTTGATAATCAATAACATGACCCCGGTTCCAACCAACACCCCAAGTATTATGTAAATGAATGAGCTTGTCTTTGGAACATCTGGGCGTTCAAAGCCAAATGGAAGCTCATTGTATGTAACCTCACCGGTCTCAGCTGTTGCAGCAATATCAATATACTTTGCATTGATTACAATCCCAATTACCTGCGCACAGAAAAAAACAAGGATAAGAAATAATGTTATCTTAAGTGTGTGTTTCATTGTAACCTCTTTATTGCTTCATAGGTTCTTATTAAATCCTTTGCTTCAACATAAATTATTAATTCAGGTGTACAGCTCAATATCTCCACTATATTTATTCTGTTGGTCTGTAGGTTTGCTGTGATATAAGCTACAATGCCCTTTGTCTTGATTGCGCTCTCCGGGAAAGTCAGGTTAAGCTCCGCTATGCTGTTTATTACTTTTATTATGTCCCTTCTATTGAAAATCTCCTTGAGCTTGTTAACTTTAGAACCATCCACAAACAACTTCAATGATTGATTGCCTTCAACAATCTTGAGTGTCTCATTTTTGTTATAGTTCACTAAAGAGATTACCTGCCCTAATTTTGAAAGAACCTCTTGATTTTTCTCAAGGCATACAATAGATATACCTTCTTTTGTGGTAATGTTAATCTTTTTAACAATATCTAGTGTATCCTTGTCTGTTTTAGTAATCTCAATCCTTCTCAGTGCTGTGATTACTGCATCAGTTCTGTCACTTAGTTTGTCTTCCCGGATAATGTGCTTGGCAAGAGCCCTTCTGTTAATCAGGTCTTTTACAAAAGCACCCTTTATGTCTGGGTTTTTGTTAAAAAAATAATTTAGCTCAAAGGTTAGATTGGTCATATTTACTTGAAACTGGTCAAAATTATATAAACTTTTCTATTTTTGTCACAATACTTAAATACAACCTGGATGTTACACAGGAACAACATGAGAACTAACCATTATACAGGATATATCGCTTGGTGGTAATTCTACTTCTCTCATTGTCAAAAAGGTGATAATTCAACATGTAATTTTAAGGAGGAAAATAAAATGAAAGCTCAAACACAAAAAGAACAAACAATCGAAAGCCCGGTTAAGGCATTGCTGCCAGAGCATGCAAGTTCAATAGAAGGAACAACCATTGTTGATAGATCCTATTTTAGAGGCTATATGGGGCAGCACTATCCTGGTCTGCTTAAGCTAAAGCCTGTGAAAAATATGCTTCAGAGCGGTGTTTTTAGCGCAAAGTTGCATTCATTTTCTTTTTTGCCAAGATTATTTGATATTGATGACTATGTTGTTAATACCATAGTTGTTATACAGAATGGCAGCAATCCACTTTATGTACGGACAAACAACAATGGAACAAGCAAGCTAAATGAAAGAACAGCAATGAGAAGCATTGACCTACATAATTGCAATGGCCACTGCGAGAGCTATAAGATTCAAAATTCAGAGAATCTATATTCTGCATTGGTTACCACAGATGCTAAAGAGCTGCGAAGTCCGCTTTATGACCCTTCAATGAAGGTTAGTGGCCCATTAAATGACAGAGTACAGAAATTAATGGAGAATGAAGAGTTTAATAGATTGCGCAGTGCTTTTGGGTCTATTACGTATCGGGACAAGGATGGTACGATTGTGACAAGCGGTATATTTTGTTAATGTTTCATATCGAATATAAAATTTAAATACAACCAGCTACTCATAAACTAAAAAATGCAAACATCAACTCTATTCGGGAATGGAAAGGGTTTTGATAGTCTGTGCCATTTGTTCTATTGTTAGTGACATTAATGCTCTAATTCAGTAAGCTTTTTATATGAATCAGCCAATACTGTACTTTATGACAAAAATCATAGATCCTTACGGGTCAGAATTGGTAGAGGATTATGCCAAGGTTATCAAAGAGTTTGGCCTTGATAGTTTTAGCGTTAAGAAGTTTCCTAAGCCAAACAAGCTCATGAGGCGCGGTGTTGTGTTTGCTGGCCGTGACCTGGAAATCGTCTCAAAGTGCATCAAGGAAAAAAAGCCATTCTATGTGCTAAGCGGTATCATGCCAACCAATGATAAAATTCACTTTGGCACAAAGATGGTTGTTGAGAACATCCGTTACTTCCAGGAGCAGGGTGCAGAGACATATATTCTGATTGCAGACCTTGAGGCAGCTGCTGCAAGAGGGGTTTCACTTGAAGAGGGGAGGAAGCGCGCAATGGATTTTCATATTCCAGCATACCTTGCTCTAGGTCTTGACCCTAAAAAGACAATCTTTTATTTCCAGTCAGATAACAAAGCAGTCATGCACATGGCATATGAATTCAGCAAAAAGATTACGCTTAATGAGTTCCGGGCAATCTACGGAGTTGCAGACCCTGGCAGGATAATGTCGGCAGTTACGCAGGTTGGTGACGTGTTGTTCCCCCAGCTTAAGGAGAGGATGCCTGGTATCATCCCGGTTGGCATTGACCAGGACCCGCACATCAGGCTTGCAAGGGACGTTGTAAAGCGCAGCAAGGACAAGAAATTTTTCCCAGTATCCTCCTTATACCATAAATATACTCCCAGTCTTGATGGTAGAGTTAAAATGTCAAAGTCAAGGCCAGAATCATGCATAGAACTTCCAGAAGATCCAAAGCAGGTCTGTAAGAAGATAATGCGCGCAAAGACGGGTGGTAGGGACACAACAGAGGAACAGAGAAAAAAAGGCGGCCAACCTGAAAAATGCATGATTTTTGAGTTCTACAAACAACACTTGATTGAGGACGATAAAGAACTCCAAAATATCTATGACAGGTGTAAGAAGGGAGAACTGCTCTGTGGCGAAGACAAACAGCTTTGTTGCAAGAAGATGACTGCATTCCTGAAAGACTTTGAAGAGAAAGTTAAGCAGAACAAGAAAAAGGTTGATAAGCTTCACTTTATCCAGTTTAAGTGAAAACAAAATTATATATACTTAATCCCTTAATTTCATAATAATATGGCAAAATATATCAAGACAGAAAGGATACCCTTATCAGGTACTTTCATGATTATAAGCATTATTGGATTTATAATCAGTACACAATACACTTTCTCAGGTACCATGAACCAGATCTTTTTATTTATGGGTCCCTATATTGGCTATTCATTTGGAACAGCATTCATTTTAATATTCCTGCTGATGTTCATTGCTTCTATTGTCTCAATAACCCCGTCATTTGACGAATTAAAAGAACTAAAATAATTATTTCTGCAGCTTGTCAAACTTATCTTTGCACAGTGCTTCCTTTTTCCATACAACATGGCTGGCCCTCTTCTCAAAGAGTGCGATTGCCATCTGAATAACATTGGTCTGGAATTTTTTAAGATTTTTGTCCTTGACAACATCTTTTGCATCTTCAATGCATTCATTCATCAGCTTGGCATGCTCATGCCTGGTATTTTCATCAACAAGTTTTTCCTCTTCCTCTGTTAGAAATATCTCAACCCATCTTGGGTAGACTGATTTATCTGTAGTTTTTGGAAAGGATTTTGAAAAGGTCATAATAGGGGGTAATGTAAGAATATATTTAAGCTTTATCAAAATTTATGCTCTTCCTTCTCTGGTTCAACTGCAGTTGGTGCCTGGCCGCCGTGCCAGGTAAATCTGGGCCTCACGCGCATTGGATACATCTTCTCGTTTGTGTCGTCAAATATAATCGCAGCTCCCTTGACGCGCGGCAGGTTTTCAAGATGATACGGCAGTGATTCCCTCATATAACTCTGCATCAGGGCCCCGAGCGCATCAGTATCAACCTTTGCTGTGATACGGTGGCTTAATACTGTGTCTGCTTGGGTCATGACATCTGTGTGTATCTTTCCTGGCTGCTGTGATGCCAGAATAAGCGAAATTCCTGGCTGCCTTCCCTCTCTAAGGATTGTGATTAAGGGGTCTGTTGCGGTTGTCTTGCTGTCCTTTGGAAGGAACTCATGTGCCTCGTCAATTATTAGCCAGACAAGCGGTGTCTTTGTGGTCTGGTTTTCCTCTCCTCCAAAATAACTTGTGCTCTTGCTTATATCCCCAAACTCCTCAAATTTTCTTGATATCATCCTTTCTATGAATAGCTTCTGAGATACAAGGCCAATCACCAATGCCTTAATCTTCCATCCGTCTGACATAGTGGCATAGCAGCTAAGGTCAAGCACTGTCACCTGCCCTCCTTTAATCAAGTCCTTTATGGGGGTCCCCTCTTTACTAAACACGCCCCATGTCTCGCTGTTCTTGAACCTGTTTTCAACAGCGTCCTTAACTTGCTGTTCAGACCTGTCATCTTTTTGCACTTCTTTGATAATATCTACGATTGAGAACTTACCCTTCTCCTTTCTGAGCTTGTTAATTATTCTCTCAATCAGTACCCCAATTGGTTCATTTGGCGACACCTCAAATGTAAGACACCAATCAGATGCGTCAAGCTCACTTGGTACTATTGAAAAGGCAACATCAGTTGGGATACCCTTATCCTTATATTCCTTAAAATAGCCAACAGGTGTGAAAATCTTAACATCCTGTGCCTTTGTCTTAAGGTTCCATTCCCTTAACAGTTCCTCATCTTTTTTGTTCTCATAGCGCATTGTCCAGTAAATTCCCATTGTGTCAAGAATAACGACTGCAACATTCTGTTTAGTTTCTTCATCAAGGTCAGCCATGCCTTCTGCAATCACACCAAGGGTATATGATTTCCCGCCGCCGCGCTTTCCACACACAAACACAACATGGCTTCTTGCAACATCAAGAAATATCTTATTTGACAAGGAGGTTGTCCGCCCCATCTTTACATAGTGCTTGCCAAGATACACCAGGCCGCGTTCTCCAAAACGCTTTTTGTCCTCCTCACTCCTGCCTATCACTATATCATACATATGTCTCTTTATTGGGACAAACACTATAAATAATTATCGGAAGATGTGCATTATATGTAATAAAAAAGCCCCCAATTACTTTTATAATAGTTCATTCATCTTGATAAAACACAAGGAAGCTTTTTTGATTCAATTATTTCTTTAAATCTTTAAATTTTACAGAATGTTGTTCTCCTGCACTCCCCCAATTATCTAATTCTGTTTCATGTATTATAACAGTAACTGCTTGAGCAGGTATTCCTATTTCTGTAAAAACTTCTGTTATTTTTTTAATTATAACTGGCTTTCTTTCTTTTTCTAAAGGCCATGATTCAATGTTTACAATTGGCATACCAATCACCTCATTTTAGAAGATTATCCAATCCTTTAATAAATTTCCCTTCTAGGAGTTTAACAATGATAATAGGCAATTAAGAAAACAGCTTTAAACCGTAACATTTATTAATCTTTAATTTATCCAATGAGTTGAAACTATTCCAAAATGATAAATTGGTGAGAATGGCAAAGAAAAAAGCAAAGAAAAAAAAGAAAAATTCAACTGGTAGAAAGATACTTTACATAATTCTAGTTGTAATCCTACTCATTATTGTTAGCAAATACCTCCCACAAGAAGGCGGGCAGGTTGCTGTATTGGTTAATGGCGAGCCAATCTACCTAAGCGAGGTTGAAGATACCTATTCTAAGCTAGAGGCTGCTGAGAGATTATATGTGACCAAGGACATGCTAATCGGGCTCTTGGTTGATAACAAGTTGCTATTACAGAAGGCAGAGGAATCTGGCTTTAAGGTTACAGACAATGAAGTTGATTTAATGGTCGATGCTTATAAGGGATATCTTCCAGAGGGGCAGTTTGAGGAACAGGTTATGTCTGATCAAAATAAGTTCAACAAATTCAAGGAAGATGTTAAGGAGAACCTGATTGTCCAGAAATATTTAAAAAGTAAAATTCCAGAAGTTGAGGTCTTACCTGAGGAAGTACTGGCTTTCCTGGAACAGTATAAGAGCAGACTCAGCGGCGACATGGTCAAGGCATCCCATATATTGGTTGAAACAATGGAAATAGCTGAGGAAGTTCTTAGCCAGCTGAAAGATGGCGCTGATTTTGCAGAACTTGCAATGGAATATTCATTGGATCCTGGCTCAGGTGCAGCTGGCGGCGACCTTGGGTGGTTTGGTAGGGGTATTATGGTTCCTGAATTTGAGGAAGCAGCATTCAGTCTTGAACCTGGTGAAATATCCGAGCCTGTTGAGAGCTCGTTTGGCTTCCATATCATCAAACTTTTTAACAAAACCAGCATCACAATGCCAAATATTACGCAGGTTAGACCATTGATAGAATCCTCGCTCTTTAATGTTAAGTTGCAGACCAATACTGACAGGTTCACGGAGCTTCTCAATCAAATAAAGAATGAGAGCATAATTGAAATTATTGTAACCTTTGCTGAGACAACTACAACTACTGAAGCAGCAACTTCTACAACAAAATTAGAAACCCTAGTAACTGAACAGCAGACAACCACCACTAAAGAGGCTACCACTACAACCTTAAATAATGAGGCTGTTTTCAAGAATAGTTGCCTTGCTGATTATGATATCTATCAGGATATGGTATTCTATTTCTCTGAGGATAATGAGCGAAGCATGAGCATGTTTGAACTGGTAGAAGGCTTGAATGGCGGTTCAAAGGTATATTTCCTTGAAAAGGAGAGCGATAAAATTAGTGTTTTGGATGAGTGCTTTCCAGAGCTGAACAAACAGATTTTGCCTCAGCTGGTCTGTATCAGCTCAGAAGAAATCAAGCTAGGAGAACTTAGCGAAGAAGAGCTGGCTGATTTTGCAGAATCTTGTTCTTAAAAAAGAGAAATAAAAAAGAAACACGAAAAGAGCAAAGCTCTTTTGTGTCATTAAAGGTCATTAATTGTAATAATATTTATTCTAGTCTGATTGTTCTTGACCTTTGTCTCCATTGCCACAAGGTGTTTCACACTAACCCTTTCTGCAATAAGCACAAGGTTCTTGTCAATAACCCCGTCAAACACAATGGCGTAGATTCCCGAGCTTAAGCTTTTTACTGTTGTTGCGAGCTCGCTGAATGGTACCTTACCCAGAATGTTCATTTTATCATCCAGGATATAGGCACCCCTTGTTCCGACCAGGTCCTCAAGCATCTCTTTGAAGCGCTTCTTTTCATCTGCGCTTAGCTTTGGTGGTGCTGATTGTGTTGTTTCCCTTCTTACTGGCCTGTCCCTATCTTGACTGACTGGCCTTCTTGGCCTGTCGTCGGTTCGTTCACGAGACACAGGTCTCCTTCCATTCTTAGCACCAATCTCAAGCTTCACCTGTTCAGCTGCAATACGGTTTCTGAGGGCTTTGTGTATCTCTTTCTTTGTTATCTCTTCAACTTCCATTCCATCAGGTGCTTTTGTGATGTAATCAACCTCTGCAACAAGATTAAGTTCTTTGATTATCAGATCTCCTCCCCTGTCGCCGTCAACAAATGCAGTCATGATTTTCCTCTTGCTAAGCTCCTTGATAGTCTCTGGAACCGAAGTTCCGTTCATTGCAATTACATTCTTTATACTATGTTTAAGAAGATTCAGCACATCTGCTCTTCCTTCAACAACAATTATCTCGTCACTTTCATCAATTGTAGGTCCTGCTGGCAGCCTGTCCTTGCCATACTCCTGTATTTCCATAATTCTTACAGAATATGCAACCTCATCTGCAATTTCTTGGGAGTCTGGCATAACATTATCCATGAGGTTCTTGAGCAGTTCCTTTGCCCTTTCTATGACAAATTTTCTCTTTGAAATCCTGACATCCTCTATCCTTGAGACCTTAATTTTTGCATTACATGGTCCAATTCTTTGGATAATCTCCATAGCAGCTCCAACTATTGAGGTTTCTGCCTTATCAAGTGAGGAAGGTATTATGATTGAACCCCTAGTCTTACCCCCTCTGGTGTCAACATTAACCTCAATCCTGCCAATTCTTCCTGATCTCTGCAGTTCTCTAAGCTCTAAATCAGGACCTAAAAGGCCTTCAGTCTGCCCGAAAATTGCTCCAATTACATCTGGTTTGTCCACAACACCCTCTATCTCGATTGTAGAGTGAACTATGTACTTTGCTGAAACTGGGCTTATTTTTCCCATTTTTACTACCTCCGGTTACCGGTAGAAGGAGTATTCCAATCTATATCTTTCCTGTTTCCTAAAAATACAATCTATTAGTGAAATTATGATTGTAATCTCCTTCTCCTTCCTAAGAACAAGTATTAACCCTATGTTTATCGCGATTCAAAAACGTGAATAAACTCTTTTTTGACCATTTTAAGCGAATTTAACGATGATTATGATTGTTTTAGGTTAAATACTTGTTCTTTTTCCTTTTTATGACAATTAAAGGGTTTGTCGCCCGAAACACTAACTCCCAAGCTCATAGCTTGCATTTAGCGTCAGCTCCATTGAGTACTCTCGTGTCGGGCTGTATTGCATAAGAGTGTCTCAAATTCACCGCCAAATAGCATGTATTCAGCTCATAAAAGGACCCATTTATGCAATATCGAATGTATTTTTTAAGATGTTTCAGACATTTAAATACCTTTGTTTTTGGAATATGTCACCACCAGTCAATAATTATGGGTGTGTATCTCTAAGAAATATTTATAAACACAGTAGTTTATCTTATTCTTATGGGTAAGATTACGCGCGAGAAGTACAAAACATATGAGAATGTGTTTGATGAGTTTACTTACAGGAATCTTCACAAGCTGATAACCCAGGGATATTTTGAGGGCCTTATTGGTCAAATTGAACTTGGCAAAGAAGCTAATGTGTTCACAGCTCAGACTAAAGATGGTGGTTTGGTTATTGTCAAAATCTACCGCTTAGAAACATGTGATTTTGGCAAGATGTATTCTTACATTAAGCCAGATCCAAGATATAACAACATCAAGAAAAATAAGCGCGCAATTATTTTTTCATGGGCGCAAAGAGAATACCGCAACCTGCTCAAGGCAAGGGAAGGTGGTGTTTCTGTTCCAAAGCCAATCAACTGCCTGCATAATATCCTTGTGATGGAGTTTATTGGCGAAAACAGCGCAGCTCCTATGGTCAAGGACCATCATCCAAAGAACCCAAAAAAATTCTTTGACGCTGTTCTTGACAACATGAAAAAGCTCAATAAAGCTAAGCTTGTGCATGCTGATTTATCATGCTTCAACATCCTGAACCATAACGAGAAGCCAGTGTTTATTGATTTTTCACAGTCCACACCAACAGAGAACCCACATGCACAAGAATTCCTGCAGCGCGACGTAAAAAACATCGCTAATTTCTTCAACAAGATTGGATTAAAGGTTGATAAAGAGAAGATTATTCAAAAACTATAAAAACCCCTGTTTGTTCTCTGATTGTTATGGAAGCTACTGAATACTCATACGGCCTAAAGATACCTAAGAGCCGCATAGCTATGCTTATAGGCAAGAAAGGCGAAATAAAGAGAGAGCTTGAAAGAGAAACAAAGTGTAAGATGGAGATAGACAGCAAAGAAGGTGATGTTACTGTGTCTGGCTCTGATGCAGTTAACCTGCTCTGCTTAAGAGAGATTATCAAGGCTGTTAGCCGCGGCTTTAATCCAGAGATTGCAAGACTTCTCCTAAAACAGGACTATGTATTTGAGCAGATTAACATAAATGATTTTGTCAAACATAGAAATCATATGATCAGATTAAAGTCTAGGGTGATTGGCAGCGAGGGCAAGGCAAGAAAAACAATAGAAGAGCTGACTGAGACCTATATCTGCGTGTTTGGTAAGACAATCAGTATCATTGGGTTTGGAGAACATGTGGCGTTGGCAAAGCGTGCAATAGAATCTCTGCTCAAAGGCAGCCCTCATGCTTCAGTTTACAAAGCCCTCGAGCGAAAGCGTATCCAATTGAAGAGAGCTGAATTCTTACAAAAATAAAAGCTTATAGAATCAATATGTTTC
Source organism: Candidatus Aminicenantota bacterium (assembly GCA_017610325.1). Classification (GTDB taxonomy): domain Archaea; phylum Nanobdellota; class Nanobdellia; order Woesearchaeales; family JAFCCF01; genus JAFCCF01. The sequence goes on from JAFCCF010000002.1 coordinate 58,870, forward strand.
TGAGGTTCTGAAATTCTTAATTTCAGAAACCTTTATTAACCAGTGTCCTGGTTGTTTATTTTGTGGTTTTAATATAACATGGCAGGAACAAAAGCAGATGAGCTTGCAAAAAAGCAAAGAGAGATTGGAGTAGCTGAGTTTTTTGCTAGAAACCGCCATCTTCTTGGGTTTGACAATAAAAGAAAGGCGCTAATGACCACAATAAAGGAAGCTGTTGATAATTCCCTGGATGCCTGCGATGAATCAGACATACTGCCTGAAATCAAGGTAGAGGTTATTGACATGGGCAATGACAGGTTCAGGGTTATTATTGAGGACAATGGACCAGGTATTGTGAAAAAGCAAATTCCAAACATATTTGCAAAGCTTCTCTACGGCTCTAAGTTCCACACACTCAAAATGAGCCGCGGGCAGCAGGGAATCGGAATCTCTGCATCTGTGATGTATGCCCAGCTCACAACAGGCAGGCCTGCAAAAATCAAGTCAAAGATTGATCCTGCAAGACCTGCGCATTACTATGAGCTGCATATTAACACAAAGACAAACCAGCCAGAGATACTCAAAGAAGAACCTATTGAATGGTTGAAAGAGACTGGTACAAGGGTTGAGCTTGATATTGAGGCATCATACCAGAAAGGAAACCAATCGATTGACTCTTATCTTAAGCAGACCGCAATTGTAAACCCCCATGCAACAATCATATACACAAATCCAAAGGCTGAGCAGATTATATTTGCAAGGGCAACTGATAAGCTGCCTGCAAACCCAAAGGAAATCAAGCCGCATCCATATGGTGTTGAGCTTGGTGTGATGATGAAGCTTCTGAAATACACCGAGTATCGGACACTGCAGGCGTTCCTGATGAATGAGTTCTCGAGGGTTGGTTCAGGGGCTGCAAAACAGATATGCGAGAATGCAAAGCTGTTGCCAAATACCAAGCCAAAGAAAATGAACCAGGAGATGATTGAGCACCTGATGATGGGCATAAAACAGACAAGAATAATGACCCCACCAACTGATTGCGTTGTGCCTATTGGAGAACAAGAGCTGGAGAAAGGCCTCAAAAAAGAGGTTAATGCAGAATTTTATGCTTCAGTAACAAGGCCGCCAGCTGTGTACAGGGGCAACCCGTTCATAATTGAGGCTGCAATTGCATATGGTGGTGACCAGCCAAAGGACCAGTTAATCAGGCTTATGAGATTTGCAAACAAGGTGCCGTTGTTGTTCCAGCAGGGCGCATGTGGTGTAACAAGATCTGTTTCGAAAACAAGCTGGAGAGCATATGGTCTGAGCCAGAGCAATGGCACATTGCCAGTGGGTCCATGTACACTTATTGTACATATCGCTTCTGTATGGGTGCCTTATACATCTGAGAGCAAGGAAGCAGTTGCGCAGTATCCTGAGATTCTCAAAGAGATGCGCCTGGCGCTCCAGGAGGTTGGCAGGAAGCTTGGCAGTTATGTTAATAAGAAAAAAAGGGTTGGGTTCGAGCTTCAGAAAAGAAGCTATATTGAGAAATATATTCCGCATGTTGCTGAAGCACTTAAGGAATTATTAAAGCTTAACAAGGCAGATGAGATGGAGATTGAAAAGAAGTTAAGAGATGTGTTGGAGAAGCACCGCGGAAAGATTGAAAAGGTTGATTTTGATCCAACAAAGAATGTTGAGTTTGATGAGGAATTTGCAAAGATAGGCAAGCAGGAAAAGCAAAAAACACTAACTGAGGAAGTTGATGATGAAAAAACCAATAAGTCAGCTTAAGGAAATAGCAGAGGGGGTCTTTAAGACAATCCTTAAAAAGAAGCAGCCTAAGCTGGAAATGCCATTAAGATCCTTGAATAATGTTTCTTATGACCCCAAGCTAGGCTATTTTGAATTAATTGGCAAAATGAAGGAGCGTACATTGACTGCTTCAACTATCAAAACATTCGCCCAGACACTTAAAATGATGGGCTTAAGCAAGCAGCTGATTGAGACAAATGACATTGCAACAAAGAGAGAGGCATATTATGTATCCAAGAACTGGGGAGATTCCCGCTTTAGTGAGCAGTCTGAATCTGATAATGTAATGGATGATGTTGAGGCAATGATGATGCTGAATCGGGAGCAGATTGGTTTTATTCCTGAGGAAAAAGGGGGGGATGTTGCTGGAAAGTTAACTGTGGTTGACCGTGATTCTGACACTGGAAAAGAGCTTAGGATTGACTGTACCAAGTTTGGCTCTGGCGCATATTCGGTTCCAATCTCTGTGGAACATCTTAAATTCAAGACAGATGCAAAATTTATACTTGCAATTGAGACAGCTGGTATGTTCCAGCGCCTTGTGAAGCACAATTACTGGAAAAAAGCTAACTGCATCTTAATCTCTATGGGCGGTGTGCCAACAAGAGCACTGAGAAGGTTTATCAGAAGATTAAGTGATGAACTGAAGATACCTTCATATGCTTTTGTGGATTCTGATTTCTACGGCTATTTTAATATCTATAGGACCTTGAAAGTAGGTTCTGGAAATGCAGCGCACATTAACAAATATTTTTCTGTCCCAAATGTAAGATTCCTTGGAGTTACTCCTCAAGATATAATTGATTACAAGCTTCCAACGCATCCTATGAAAGAAGTTGATATTAAGCGAGGTAAAGATGCTTTGAAAAATGATCCTTTTGTACATCATCATAAAGAATGGCAAAAAGCAATCAATTTACAGCTTAAAATGAAGGTTCGTGCAGAGCAACAAGCCTTAGCTGCCTGGGGTTTAAATTTTGTTATGGAAGAATATCTGCCTGCAAAACTTAAGAATCCAAAGTCCTGGTTGCCATAATCTCTAAGCATTGCTTATTCTATATCCACTACCCACTGGACATACTCAGAAATAATACACATTTCTGGTATCCCAGGAATCTTTGATTCCCGGGATGTGCGCGTGAGATATATAAATCTGTAAAACCCCTCGTTACTCTAAGAAAAAATCTCCTTTTTGAAAATTAATCTTAAAAACAATCATCTTAAATTCCCTGTCATTTTCGTTTCTAAATCCATGACTTTCATTTTTATCTACATAAATTATATCGCCTGGATTTACTTCAAATTTGTTGTTATTGATTATCATAATTGCAGAGTTCTCTGTTATGTAAAAAATTTCATCAGTAAACTCGTGGCAATGGCATGGAACTTTTCCTTCTGGAACAACAATAACATCTTCAATAAGATTAATTTTCTTTTTTAAATCTTCAATTAGGATTCTTTTTTGATAGCTTTTTCCCTTAACATCAAGAACAAGTATAAAGGGCGTTTTGAGAAAGAATTTAAATAGTAGTTTTATTATTTTTATATAAAAGATGTGTAATCATGAAAAAAACAACTAACATTGTTATCCTATTTTCATTATTCCTGCTTTTATGTTTGTTAACAGTCAATGGCTCATCTGATTCTGCTTCGCTGGATGTTCCTCTTTTAGGCGTAGATATAGCAGGGATGTGCTGGGGAGACTCTATGCACATGATATTAAATTATGCAAGTGAAACTCCTTTCTATGAAGAGATAGCATACTACGGCGGCAGCAGATTTGAGATGAGGCGGCAATTTGTTGGAGGAAGAGATGACCGAACAGGAAAATATACCCTTATGGAACAATACATAGATCAAAATCTGATAGAACCATGGGTGATTGCACCAGAAGATATTCCACATCTGGCAGATGATTATGGATATACCTATCATCAAGCATACCTTATATCTTCGCCACATTACATTTTTCCTTGTATACGAGAGCAGCAAGCAGGAGAAGAAAATATAGTGCGCTTTTCAGATGAAAATGAAGCTTTTCTTTTTTTAAAAGAACTGATTAATGATGGAACTCCGCTAATTGTTGAATTTCCAATGCATTTTGAAGTAGTCATGGGATATGACAATGCTCATGTTTTCCTAAACAACCCCCAAGTAGATTTTTCAACAAGAGACACTTTCAATAATGATGGTTTTTTAAGTGAATGGAAAAAGCAAGGATATTTTATGCAGTGGTTTACGAAAAGCCGCGAGAAAAAAAGCATTGACGATATAATGTGGATGCTTAAAGAAGCGGCAAAAAGAGCTCATAAAAACATTGAGGATTATGCAAAACAAACAGAAGACGGGATCATAATCGATGATTATACAGGCCCTATCTCTGGCAACAATGTAAACCATCCTGAAAATTTAAGAGCTACAGCCCTGTATAGAGCACATATTTCTGAATTTCTTTATGCGCATGGCTATGATCAAATTGCAGCAAAATACCAAGAATCAGCAGAGAAATTTACAGAAGCAGCAAAACTTTCCCAAAAGCAGAGGGTCTCTGTCCTAACGCAGATAGCTAAAACTGAAGAAGATGCATATAATTTATTTGTAAATATATTGCCTGAACCAGCAATTGAGTTAAATGAACCAGAAGACATCAAGCAGACCCAAATGCAAATATCCTGGACACCATATACCAAAAATGATTTTGTAAGCTATGAAATCTATGTATCATGGCTTCCTGGTGTTCTCGGGAAAAAAGTTAAGACTATAACTGACAAAACAGCAGCATCAACAGCTATTGAAGGTTTAGAAAGAAGCAGAACATATTCCATAACAATAAAGGTTAACAGGCAGCAAGGATATGGATACTCAAATCAAGTAACTGCGCAAACAGCCAGAAGCCCATATATCACTTATTTAGAATTAAGTGAGGACTGGGATAATGTAATCAAGATTAATTGGTTCAGACCTCTTAGAGATGATGTAGTGAGGTTTGAAATTTATGTTTCAACAGAACCATCTTTCACGCCAACAGAAGATAAATTAAAATCAATAGTTCCTGCCCTGGACTTGATAGAAGGTGCAGCAGTTGTTCAGGAGTCTGGTACATATTATTTGAAGTTAAGGACAGTGTATGAAGATGGCACATTCTCTGATTCAGAAGAAGCATCTATCATCGTCGGAGAGATAACAAAGAGGTTTGTAGAAGTTCCCGACCCTTCAGAGAATGTTTGTGGGAATGGTAATTGCAATTCATATTTTGGGGAAAGTTATGAAAATTGTCCGCAGGATTGTCCTGTAAGACCAGGTCATGGGGACACTGAAGCAAGTTGTGGTGATGGCACCTGTGTAGAACCCCAAGAAACACCTGAAAATTGCCCACAGGATTGCTCTCCAGCAACAGGTTATAAAGATGGTACTGAGGTAAATACCGGAGTAGATTGTGGTGATGGAAATTGTGTAGAACCCCAAGAAACACCTGAAAATTGCCCACAGGATTGCTCTCCAGCAACAGGTTATAAAGATGGTACTGAGGTAAATACTGGAGTAGATTGTGGTGATGGAAATTGTGTAGAACCCCAAGAAACACCTGAAAATTGCCCACAGGATTGCATTTTAGGTTATGAGGATGATACTGGGACAGTTTGTGGTGATGGCATCTGTGAACCCCCAGAAACTAAAGACTTTTGCTGTGAGAATTGTGGAGGTTGCAACGTAGATAAAGAAATGAAAACTGAAAAAAATATTAATGAAGAAAAAAGTTTTTTTAGAATAATAATTGATTTCTTTAGGGGGTTATTTGGATAGAAAATTTAATTCTCAAAACGTCCAATTAAAAATAAATTTCTTGACGAAGTCAAGGCTAAATGTGCGAAGCACTTTAGACCCCCCCTTTTTTCTTTAGAACTTAAACACAATTGAACATAATCCATGTTAGCTTCCCCGGAGACTTTAGCCGTAGGGGCAAGTGACTTTAGTCACGTAGAGTCGCGCCTTATAGTTTGAAAAGAAAAAACGGGCCTAGAGGGACAGTCGAGCAAACGCCCTCGGTCGTTGCCGCAAGCGTCAACTATTCGAACCCCCGATTTACAGCTTAGAAGGCTGTCGCCTTATCCAGACTAGGCTATAGGCCCATAAGGGTAAAGAGAAGGAAAATTGTTTATAAATCTTTGGATAAAAGGCCAACAACATACACATATTCCAGTATGCTTGTTGAGGTATTTTTTATGTTATGCTTTATGTTTGGCCCAATGTAGTGCGATTGGTGCTGTTCAAGCTGCACTGACTTGCCTTCTTTTAGCAGTGTTGTAGTTCCCCTCAGTACAATGATTATCTCCTCTTTGTTCTCAGTTATGTGCTCGCCAATCTCTCCACCAGGTTCAAGAGTTATCTTTCTGCTTTTGAGAATTTTACTTGCAGGGGGTTTTATAATCAGTTCTTCCTTCATTTAAACACACTCTTTTTTATCTTCTTTGCCCAGTATATAAACGGTGTGTCGCACGCAGCCACAATAACCTTCATAATATAAGAAGTAATGAAAATCTGTAGCATGATGTTCCAGGAGAAGATGCCAACAAAGGCAATAAGTGTAAATATAATATTATCAATCAACTGGCTGAGTATTGTTGAGAGATTATTCCTTAACCACAGCTTTTTACCCTTCATTTTTTTCTTTAATTTTGCGAAAATCCACACATCGTGCATCTGTGAAATAAAATAAGCAGCAAGACTTGCCAGCGCAATCCTCGGCAGGAATGAAAATATTGCCTGAATATGCGGGCTGAGCAGGTCAGATTCATGCGGAATAAAGTTAAGTGTTACCTGCATGATGATTGTTGTTACAATGAGCACAAAAAAGCCAATCCACACTCCTTTTCTTGCTTCTTTTTTGTTATATTTCTCATTGAGGATATCAGTAACCAGAAAAATCGAGGAATAAATTATGTTGCCCATTGCAGTCACAAGGCCAAAAAAACTAATTGTTTTCATGACCTGAATATTTGCAAGAATAACAGCCATGGCAATCCAAATATAGAGGCCAAGCCTGCCAAACAGCTTATATGCTAGAATAACCATGAAAAAGCTTCCAATAAGCAGACCAAACCAGAGCAACTCGTTTATCATCTTTAACCGAAAACATTATATTATTAATATAATTTTGGTTTTGTAATGGGATATTTAAAATTCAAAATAACATCGCAGGATAATAAGGCCCGCACTGGTGAGCTGAAACTAAGGCACGGTACTATCCAGACGCCTGAGCTTATGCCGGTTGCAACAAAGGCAACAGTTAAGGCGCTTTCAGCTGATGAACTAATAGAAATGGGTGCACAATTATTGATATGTAATACATATCATCTCATGCTACAGCCAGGGGCAGATGTAATTCAAAAGCTGGGTGGACTTCACAAGTTCATGAACTGGAATAGGCCCTTGCTGACTGACTCAGGAGGTTTCCAGGCATTTTCACTTGGTCTTGGGTTAGAGCATGTAACTGGCAAGTATTTTCCTGAAGAGGGAAAGATAACCAAGAAACCAGAGAAATCCACTGTCAAGATAACTGACCGTGCTTTGTACTTCCGCTCAATATATGACAACTCACATAAATCCCTATCACCTGAGCTGTCAATCAAAATCCAGGAGATGCTGGGCGCTGACATGATTCTTGTGCTGGATGAATGCACTTCACCAATCTCTGGCAAGAAATATGTTGCTGAGAGCCTTGAAAGGACACACAAATGGGCTTTGCGCTGCATAAAAGTGCACAAGACAGACCAGGCACTTGTAGGTATTGTACAGGGCGGGCACTGGCAGGACCTAAGGAAGAAGAGCGCTGAGTTTATTGCATCACAGCCATTTGACAGCTTTGCCATAGGTGGCTCCCTTGGCAGGTCAAAGAAAGATATGCATAATATTCTAGAATGGACTGTTCCACTGCTTAAAGACAAGCCAATCCACCTGCTTGGAATAGGTGTTGTTGAAGATTTGTTTGAGGCAGTTGAAAGAGGCATTGACCTTTTTGACTGCGTCAGCCCTACACGCATGGCAAGGGCCGGGTATGCATATGTCTCACCACCTTTAGGCAATGTCAAGAACAAGTTCAAATACAAACTTAAATCAGCCGCATTTGCACATGACTCAAAGCCAATTGACAAGAACTGCAGCTGCAAGATATGCCAAAATTATTCGCGCGCTTATATTAATCATCTGTTCAAGGCAAATGAACTGCTTGCATACACTCTGCTGAGCTACCACAACACTGTATTCTTTGTTAATCTCATGAAAGATATAAGAGAGGCAATCACAAAAGTAAAACTAACAGCATTGAAAAAGAGGTGGCTGAAGTGAGAACGCTTGTGCTTGAGGGAGGGGGCATGCGCAATGCCTTCACAGTAGGCGTTATTAAGCAGTTTCTTGAGAACGGCATAAACTATAGGTATTTTGATAATTATGTTGCAACATCTGTTGCCACATGGTCTACACTGTACTTTCTTGCAGACAGGTTCGATGTAGGCTACAGGCTCTGGAACAAAGACATCCCTGAATATTTCCGTGGCAGGCTGCTCAATTTTAACGAGGGAGCGGATTACCTGAAAAAACTTTTTAAGGAAACTGGCCCAGCCATACTGACGAAGATCTCTGCGCGCAAACAAAAGGTTTTTGTACCATTGACCAACATAAACACAATGAAAACAGAGTATTTCTGCCTTAATACAGCAAAAGACCCTCTTGACATCCTGCTGACCGCAGTTGCATGGCCTTTTTATTTCCCGCCAACTATTATAAATGGTAACCCCTATTATGACGGCGGCCTCACCTCTGCAATTCCTATTGAGAAGGCTGACATGCTTGGCTCAGATGAGAAATGGCTGATACTTACTTATCCCCTGGATTATCATAAGCGTGAGTTACCTTACAAATTAGGTTCTCTGTTTGCGCTTCATAAGCCAAGGCTGCGCAAACTGATTTCTCAAAGAGCTGTGCTGTACAATCAAACTCTGAGAGAAATAAACAAACGGGAAGACCTAATTGTGATTAGCCCGAAAAAGAATCTTCCTAATTTCAGGAAGACTGACTTGAAATCAATCAGAACAACTATCCGGCTAGGAAAGCAGGCAGCTACCGAGTTTCTAAAGAAGAGAAACCTTCTAAAAAACTAATATTTTTTAGAGGTTCTGAAATATTTTATTTCAGAAACCTTTAAATAGCTTATTCTGTTCACTCGTCTTTAGGCGAGGGTGCCCAAGCGGCTAAGGGGAGTGGCTGCAACCCACTTATTCCAGGGTTCGAGTCCCTGCCCTCGCTTTTTTTTTAAAAATGGATAAAATCAAAAAAGTCTTGATAACCAGCGATGGTAAGAAGTTCTTTGTCAGAGATTTAACCAAGGATTTTCACTGCCAGTTTGGCTTTGTGAAGAAAGCTAATCTCAAGAAAAAAGAGGGCAGTACAATTAAGACAAACATAGGCAAGCAGATGATTATTCTCAAACCATCATTTATTGATATTTACAGGAAAATCAAGCGCGACCCGCAGATTATTCCGCCTAAGGATATTGGTCTGATTATTGCTGAGACAGGTATCAATAAAAATTCTCTTGTTGTTGATGCTGGGGCCGGTTCGGGAGCATTGTGCTGTTTTCTAGCTCATGTTGTAAAAAAGGTGGTGACATATGAGCTTAGAGAAGATTTCTCTAAAACAGTCAAGCAGAACATTGAATTTCTCGGCCTGAAAAATATCATGCTCAAGAACAAGGATGTTTACAAGGGAATCTCTGAGAGGGGTGTTGATTTAATCACATTAGACCTGCCAGAACCGTGGAAGGTTATAGAGCATGCAAGGAAAGCTCTGAAAACCAGCGGTTTCCTGGTAAGTTATTCACCAACTATACCGCAGACAAATGACTTTGTGAATAAGGTAAACAATACAGAAGGCCTTATGCACATCAAGACAGTTGAACTGATACAGCGGGAGTGGGAGGTGAATGACAGAAAGGTCAGGCCAATGTCTAGAATGATTGGCCACACAGGTTTTCTAAGTTTTGTGAGAAGGGTAAAATGAAGAATCATCCACGCGACGGAAAAGAACTGATTGGGAAGGTAATTATCTGGTTCAAGGACATCAACAAGAATGACCTTGCACTTGTTGGGGGCAAGGGAACTGGCCTTGGGGAGCTCTTTAACAATGGCTTTCATGTTCCAAACGGCTTCTGTGTTTCTGCACTTGTATATGAGGATTTTGTGGTAAAGAATGAGCTGCAGGACAAGATTAAAGGCTTTTTGTGGGACCTTGATGTTGAAGATACTGAAAAGCTTGAGAAAGCAGCTAATAACATCAAGAAACTAATACTAAAAGCACCAATGGATGAGCAGATTAAACAGCGAATCATAGGGGCATATCATGAAATGAAAAAAGGCTTTGTTGCTGTGCGCAGTTCAGCTACAGCTGAAGACCTGCCAACTGCGTCTTTTGCTGGCCAGCAGTCAACTTTTCTTAATGTTAATGGCGACGGAGCCTTGCTCAAGGCAGTGCAGGAATGCTGGGCATCGCTGTGGGAGCCCAGAGCAATTTTTTACAGGGAAAAGAACAACTTTGACCACATGATTGTGCTAATCTCTGTTGTGGTACAGCACATGGTGCAGCCAGACTGCGCAGGTGTGATATTTACAGCAAACCCAGTAACAAACAACAGGGAAGAAATCCTGGTTGAAGGCAGTTATGGTCTGGGTGAGATGGTAGTTTCTGGTCAAATCACACCAGATTCTTTCATAATTGACAAGAAAACCCTGGAAATCAAGCAAAAGTCAATTGGCACAAAGTCAAAGCAGATGGTCAAGGCAAAGGACGGCAGCAATGAAATCAAGGATGTTGACCAGGAAATGCAGGAAAAGCAGTGTATTTCAGATGAACAGGTGAAGAAACTGGCAGAGATTGGAAAGAAGATTGAAAAGCACTTTAAATTTCCACAAGACTGCGAGTGGGCAATTGAAAATGATGAAATCTTCATGCTGCAATCAAGGCCCATCACAACACTGAAATGAAATCCGAAATCCGCATAATCGGTATTGATGATGCTCCTTTTAACAAGTTCAGGGACAAAAAAACACTTATTGTTGGCACAATCTTCCGCGGCGGACATTTCATGGATGGCCTAGTTTCTATTCTTATAGATATTGACGGAACAAACAGCACAGTGAGAATAGCTTCTATGGTCAATAAGTGCAAGTTTAAGCCCCAGCTCCAGGCAATAATGTTGGATGGCATTGCAGTTGGTGGCTTTAATGTGATTGACATAGAAAAACTGTATAAAAAAACAAAGATTCCAGTCATTGTCATAATGAGAAACTATCCCAAATTTGAAAGGATAGTTGCAGCACTGAAAAAGATTGGAATGGAGAAAAAGATAAAACTTCTTGAAAGGGCAGGTAAGATTCACAGAGTAGGTAAAATCCATGTGCAGTTTATAGGCACAACACTTGAAAAAGTTAAGAAAATCCTCAAGATTTCATGCACGCATTCTCATGTGCCAGAACCAATAAGGATAGCGCACCTTATAGCTGGTGGAATAAAGACCGGAGAGAGCAAGAGAAGGGCTTAATTCTCAGAAGAATATCAGCTTTATTGCTGAGACAACTACAAATACAATGTAAAACCCTTTTATCCACGCATTGCCTTTCTTAAGTGCAACATGCGCTCCTGCATATGAGCCAAGGGCCATTGCAGGAAATATCACAGCAGCATAAAGAATATTTACAAAACCATTTATTGCAAACACAATGATTGCTACAGCGTTGAGAATTGTTAGGGGGATCCTGTTTGTTCCTTTGAACTGTAGGAAGGTTAGTCCAAACAAGCCAATATAGATGTATGAATAAAATATTCCTGCACCACCACCAAAAAGACCAGACCAGAAAGCAGCAATAAGGAACAATGCATATCCTAATAATCTCTTTTTTGTGCTGACTATCTTTTTTGCAATACCAGCCCCCTTCTTAAGAAATACAAATGGCAGCATAATCAGGATAATAACACCAACTACCCTTGAAAGAAAATCTGGATTAGCTCTCACGAGTGTGTTTGAGCCAATAAATGCGCCAATAATACCAATCACAGACAAAGGAATGACAAGATTCCATACAATCTTCTTTGCCTTCCAGTATTTGTGCAGTGCTCCAAGGCCCATGCCAAATATGCCAATTTTGTTTGTGGCAATTGCAACCTGCGGAGGCAGGCCAAACATAATCATAAACGGAATTGTAATTAAGCCAGCGCCACCCATGACAGCACCAATAAAGCTAGCTACAAAACCAATACAAGCAATCAGTATCAGCAATAACCATAGCTCCATGCAAGAAATTGAACACATAGGGTATTAATATGTTTCGCTGTAGTACAGAATAAGTTCTATCTCCCTGTTGTAACATAAATTGCGGCTACAAATCAATCAAAACCAGCATATATCTCCCCGTTTATTATGTGGCTATAAACCTCATTACTGTCTGAAAAATAATATAAAAGCTCAATCTCAATTTTTGCTTTTTTGCTACTTGTTTTTTGTATACTACAACCATTAATTGTAAATGACTGGCTCATCCCATTCGCTATTCCAAGCTCACCAATGTACTCACATGAAGAGCCGCTTACAGAATCAGTTGCCTTTAATGATATAACCTTAATTCCCTTACCCATTCCATTTTCAAGCGCTAGTGTAATGCTATCCGGGGTTACTCTATAATCACTACAAACCATTCCAGTTGAAAATGTGCATCTTTCTGGGACTAATGTATTTGGATTCAATACACCAAAAAATGCAAACGAGCCAATAATTACCAAAGTTACAAATAATCCTCCAAAAGCTCCGATAATTATGCCTGCAATTGCAAGCCCTTTTCCTTTCTGGGAAGGGTCTTTTTTTATCTGTGATAATGCAATAATTCCAAATATTATTCCAAGAATGCCAAACAAGAACCCAAATATCAGGGCAAGTATTGCCATTGTGTTTGTCTTGCCTTCTGTTGATGGCTGGCTACCTTGTTGAGGGTCTGGCTGCTGAGGATTTGGCTGAGGGTCATTTGGATAAGAAGATGATTGTTGCTGAGCATAAGGACTAGGGGGCTGTTGTTGAGGATCTTGTTGTTGATAAGGGTCTTGACCATTCATATCCATCACCAGTATGGATTATTGGGATTATCATATAAATCTCTTTCTGAAAACCCATGCACAAATCCCAACCTAATTGAAGACTTTCCGAAGACCCCCTTCAAACCCGGACACATTTCAACATTCGTCGCAACAATCCCTTCTTGACTGGGATTCTTTTGTTTTTTCCTGGCAAATCTTTTTTAAAACCATGTTTTTAATGATGTGGGCAATGAAAAAAATAATCTTATTGCTTATGATGCTGGCATGTACAATGCCAGTTTATGCAAGTGTACAAATTTCTGAAGTGTACTATGACCCTATTGCAACAGACAGTGGCGGCGAAGCTGTTGAATTGTATAACCCGCAAAATTATTCAGTTGATATCTCAGGCTATATTATCTCAACTGAGATTTCTGACAATGATGCTGTTTTGCCAGAAAGTGCTGTTATTGCTGCTCTTGGGTATTACCTTGTAGCAGACTCTGGCTGGTCTTCTAGCAAGGATGATGAAGGCTGGCCAGATGCTGATTATGAAGAGGCCATTACCCTGACCAACACAGATGCAGGTGTTGCTCTGAAAAATAGCAGTGGTTCTATCATAGATGCTGTTGGCTGGGGCAATTCCCTGAACATTGAAGCTGGATTATATGAAGATACACCTCACGAAGGTGCAGCGCAGGGCCAGAGCCTGCAAAGACAGCAGGACACAGATGACAACAGCGCAGATTTCACAGCAGCACAACCTAATCTAAAAGCAAGCGTGGTTGTAGGTGACACAGAGCTGCAGCTGACAATAAACATAATAAACACCAACCCAGACATTGATGGAGTTTCTGTTCTCACAGATGATGACAGCTTAAGCGAGGGTAGTCAGGTCATGCCAAATCCAAACTCCCAGAAAGACATCAAGGTTTCTGCAATCATGGAATTTCCAGGAGGTTATAATGAAAACTGTACAGCAACAGCAGATTTCAACTCACAGCAGTATGACATGGACCTTACTTGGCAGAATTTAACACACGCTGTGTTTAATGCAACCCTGGAGCTGCAATATTATGATGTTCCAGGCAATTATACTGTTACGGTCATAGCCACAAATCAGTATGGTGCTGAGATAAGTTCAGCAGCAGAGTTTGAGTATCTTACCTTAACTGGAATCGCTCTTGATGCATCACAGTTGTCTTGCAACCTCATCTCTGGTAGCTCCTGTGAGATTATTGGAGATACAAACATGAATACAGGTGATAAGGTTACAATCAGGAACATCGGCAACACAATTGTTGATATTGGTATTACAGGTACTGACTTTACCTCTGGCGAAAACACGCTTGAAGCAGGCAACATTGAATATGTTTTTTCACAGGACTTTAACAATGGTGAAGTTAAAGTCCTGCAGTCAATTGTGGTGCAGAATGATGTTGACCTGCAGGCAGCTTCCAACAAAGAGCTGAGCTTTAGGATAACAAGCCCGGCAACAGCTGCAACAGGCAATTATGTTGGAATGATTTCAGTGACTGCAGTTGCATCAGAATGAAGCAATGAGAATTATCTATAATTGAATTCAGAAACAAAGTAGGCAAGAGAATAAAGGTGACTAGGAGAATACCTCACCTATCAGTTAATGAGACTCGATTTTTTAAGTCAATGAAAGAAGCAAAGAAACAGTTTGATGAATGGCTAAAATAAATCATTTATCTTAGACTTCAACGCAGCAATCAAACTGGGTTGATTATAATGGTACAAATCAGGAATATCCAGAGAAAAAAGAGCTTTTTGTGCACAAAATTTAGGAAACCTCTTAATAATCTCTTCAATCTGCTCAGGTTCCATTACAATAATCTTATCAGCCCAAGAAACTTCTTTTTCAGTAACAGGTCTTTCATTGTAAAGTCCTGCAGACTTGGTCTCAAATCTATCTCTAAACAGCTCTTCAGCTGTTTTGCTCCTATCTTGGTTCTGGTTGCACACAAACAATATCTTCATAATAATTATGATAAGGGAAACTACAATATAAATCTTATCATGAAAACCATTGTTCCCTGTTTATTATTCATTTTAATCGCTTCAAAACTATGTTTTGCACAGGCTATTGCAGTTTCTCCTGCAAAGCTTGAGTTTGACCTTATTAAGGGTTCGGCAAAAAAACAGTTTACTATCTTTAACCCAGGACATGAAGAGATGTATTATGAAATTGATGTTGGTAAATTTGAGGATTGGTTCACCTTTACTTCATATAGGGGTAGCATAGAGCCAGGCGAAAAAGTAAGCATTATTGCTATGGTTAATGCAACTGGCGCAGCTTCAAAAACATATGAGACTATAATTAATGTTGTTTGCAGCACGAAAACATTAGCCAAGAACTCAATATCCCTTATGCCAAGTGCGCAGATAAAAGTAATAATCAATACAGGCAGAGCTTCAAACAAAATTACAGGAAGTGTTATAGCTTACTCAAGCAAAAGAACAGACACCTCCATGTTTATGGTACTTATACTGGTTGTAGCTGGAATTTTGGTATCGCAGCTAATCAAAAACAGAAAAAATAATAAAGGAAAACAGAAACCAAAATCACATGACAAAAGTGTACTTTCTAGGGGCAAAAGAAGAGAAAGAGATACTGACCCGGATTGGAACGCTTTTCGAGAAAGCTTTTCCGAGTTTACCTAACCCGGGAGACAAGGTTGCTATTAAGGTTCATTTTGGCGAGAGCGGAAATATTTCATTTGTTAAGCCAAAGTTCTACAAGGAAATCATTGAAAAAATAAAGGCAGCAGGTGCAGAGCCTTTCCTTACAGACACAAATGCTCTGTACAAAGGCAGCAGGCACAATTCAGTTGACCATCTCAAGACTGCAACTGAGCATGGCTTTGCAGAGTTAGGGATCCCTATCAAGATAGCAGACTCTGGCTACGTTGATGTTGAGATTAACAAGTCTTTTTTCAAGAAGGTCAGGATAGAAAAGGTTATACATGACGCTGACTCAATTGTTTTCCTTAACCACTTTAAGGGTCATATGGGTTCTGGGTTTGCAGCTGCAATAAAGAATATGTCAATGGGCTGTGCAAGCAGGGCAGGCAAGCAGCAGATGCATACATCAACAAAGCCAAGGGTAAACTCAAAAAAATGCATTAACTGCAAGAAATGCGGGAAGGTGTGCCCTGAAAACTGTATAAGCTATGATAATGGGTATGCGCAGATTGATATTGTAAAATGTGTTGGATGCGATGAATGTGTTGTTGAATGCCCCACTGGTGCAATTGCCATGATGTTCAGCACAGGGCCAGCTGATTTGCAGAAAAAGATGGCAGAGTATGCTCTTGGAGCTGTGAAAGGAAAAAAGGCCTACTATGTAAATTTCTTAATTAACATCACACACTACTGCGACTGCTTTAACACAAAGATGAAGCCGGTTATTGAGAATATTGGTGTTGTTGCTGGCCTTGACCCTGTTGCAGTTGACCAGGCATCATTTGATCTGGCAAAGGAAAGAGCTGGCAAGGACATATTCCTGGAGCTGCATGGCTTTGATTCAACTGTGCAGCTTGAATATGCAGAGCAAATCGGACTCGGCAGCAGGAAATATGAATTGATTAGAATCTAGGCAAGTTCTAACCATACATCTGTTTCTGATGCATTAGGATTGCATAACATATTGCCAGCATAAAGGTTCCTGCGGCAAGAATATAATCAACCACAAGAAATGCATATACACACCAGAGAGATGAATTAATAAATCCAATTATTTCCCACCAGGATGAAACATCGCGGGCACTTTTTCGTTTGTACCCCAGCATTATCTGCGGCAATAACCGTAAAACTCCTGTAATCATTGCAGCAAATCCAATTATTGTGGTTATCAAATTCATTTTCAGCTGTAATACAACTTCCCTTCTTTCTTTTGCTTGCGGTCCATCTGGCTGCCTGGTTTGTTGATTCTTGGGCGTTTGCTCTCTGGGTCGCGTCTTAATGTGATGTCAAGGTCTGAAAGGAACATGTTCATGCCACTCTCCATGCCAAACACACCTTTTACCTCGCCGTGCACAGCTGGCTCACCATCAAATACCATCATTGTGTCAGAAAGATAATCTATAAAGAGCAGGTCATGGTCAACAACCAGTGCTGAGCATCCTCTGTTCTTCATCATGTCCCCAATCACTTTTGACACAATAAGGCGCTGTTCAATATCCAAATAAGCAGATGGTTCATCTAATAGGAAAAGCTTAGCATCCTGCGACAAGCATAGTGCGATTGCAACTCTCTGCAGCTGACCGCCGCTCAGTTCATCAAGATTTTTGTCAAGCAGATTCTTTAAGCCCAATGGTAGTATGAGCTGGTTATTGTAATTCTTGATAGCATCCTTAAGCACAGCTGCAACTGGTTCCTTCTTTGTTTCAAGATACTGCGGCTTGTAGCTTACCTTAATTTTCTCGTTAACATTCCCTTTATCCTGTTTAAGGTCTGCAGCAAGTATTCTGACAAAGGTAGTCTTTCCAATACCGTTTTCACCAACAACACCAGTAACATGATTTTTGTACAAGCTGCCCTGCTTTGCCTTTAAACTGAAATTCTCGAATTTATTTTCAATATCTTTCCAGTTAACAAGTTCTGTGCCCTCTTTAATCTCAGCAGGCGGCCTGATATCAAATTTAATTGCGTGGTCTCTGAAGCGTACGTTCGCCTCTTTCAAATAACCACCAAGATATACATTTATTCCAGCGCGCGTTGACTTTGTCAGACCAACGATACCATATGCATTTTCTTTTCCATACATTAGGTGGATTAAGTCAGTCATATAATCAAGAATAATCAGGTCATGCTCAACAACCATCACCGCAGTGTCTTCGTCTGCAAGGTTGCGTATGAACTTGCTGACCCTAATACGCTGTTTTATATCAAGGAATGAGCTTGGCTCGTCAAAGATGTAAAAGTTTGCTTTCTTGAGCACAGTTGCAGCAATCGCAACCCGCTGCAGTTCGCCTCCAGATATCTTGTTAACATCATTGTTAAGTATTTTCTTAATGTCAAGCAATTCTGCAATCTTTTTTAGCTCATCTTTTTCATCAACCTTCTTAAGCAGGGATTTAACCTTGCCCTTGTACTGCTTTGGAATCTGGTCAATTGCCTGCGGCTTGTATGCAACTGTTATTTCACCATCACGTACCTTTTCAAAGAATAGCTGTGCTTCACTCCCCTTGAAGAATTCAATCAATTCCTTATAATCTGTCTCTTTTTTGTCTATATTTCCAAGATTAGGGTTTAGCACACCAGCCAAAACCTTGATTGCAGTGCTTTTTCCTATTCCGTTTCTTCCAATTATTCCAACAACCTTGCCAAATATTGGTGTTGGAAGATTGTACAGGTGAAATCCGTTTTCTCCATATTGGTGGATAGGTTGCGAATCAAGTTCCTCAGGTAGATTTATGATATGGATTGCGCCAAATGGGCAGCGCTTTGGACAGATACCACAGCCAGTGCATAGAGCTTCATCTATTCCAGCCTTGCCATCACCTGCCTTGAATATACATTCTTCTCCTCCCCTGTTAACAGGGCATAATCTTATACAGAGGAAATTACCGCACTTCGCAGGGTTGCACTTATCCTTTTCAATTACAGCTATTCGCGTCATAATACTAAATAAGTACAGAAGTATATTTAAATGTTTTTGCAATTAATTTAAATATCAGTTAAGTATATCTTATTACATGCCCATTAATGAGAAAAAGATAAGAAAAGCACTTGCAGATGTGCTCAGTGCAAGGAACATCAAGATCTTTATCTTTGTAGTGTTCTTTGTTATTCTGTTCTTGTTGAAGAAAGACATGTTCATTATTCTTTTCTTTGTTATCCTAGGTGCTGTATCAATGCTGTATAGGCTTGTGTTTGATGTTGGGGTTGGGTTTGAGCTTGTAACAATGTCAACTGTGTTGTGCGGCATGAGATATGGCAGCAAGTATGGCATGCTGGTTGGTTTTCTTTCTGTTGCAATTGGGCTTGCATTAAACATAAGATTGTTTAAAGCGCCAATTGATTCCTTGTATCATCTTATAGGCTTCACATTGATTGGTTATGTTGCTGGTTTGTTTTCAATAGCTAACATATTTAGTGTCGGAATTATCATAAATCTAGTATATAATACACTTTATTTCCCATTCAGGCTGATGTTTGGTACCAATGTTGTAAAACTGCTCATTTTTATTGCATCAAACATATTCTTTAACTACATAATCTTTAAAAGTATTGTACCTGTATTTGTTAACATGGTTGCTTGAGAATTCTATAATCTTTGTAGCAGTGCAGAATATATTATTGGCAGTGCGATTGTGACATCGCAGATTACATCTACAAACTTAGCTTCCTTGCTCAGTTTTCCCCAGCTCTTGCCTTCCCTTAGTTCTGCGCCGCTGCTTCCACCATGCTCTGGCCGGTCCATTGTGATTTGGATTCCATAATCAGCTCCTTTTGGTGAAAATTGAAGTGCCTGCTGGATATAATTCTTTGGAAATCCGCCGCCAAGATACAAAAAACCAGCTTTTTTACAGTCCCACGCAATCCTGCTCATCTCCCTTAAATCATCAAATGCATCAACCTTGATTTTCTTACCTTTTTCAAGGTTGCCCCATACCATCAGACCAATACCTGAATCAGCTATTGCAGGGCAGAAAACTGGAATCTTTTTTTCATAGCATGTTCTCAGTATTGATTTATTGTTTTTTGGTATCAGAGAACCAAGTGTCCACAGAAACTGCTTGATGTTCATAGGTTTTTCAAACTTTGCAATGTTTTTTTTGAAAAAATCTTCCATGCCCTCATACACTTTGTTTAGCATGAAACTATCATAGATTCGGTCAATCTTTTTTTCGTATAATTTTGAGTCATCAACATCAGCTGAACCCTGGTAATGGTGGTAGCCAAGTGCTTCAACAAGGTCATGGGTAAGGTTAGCACCGGTTATCACAAGCACGTTAATTAATCTCCTGTCCAGCATATCTATCAAAATATCCTTCATGCCACCTGGAACTAATGCGCCTGCAACACCAAGAAATACCTTACAGTTCTTCTCCTTGACCATCTTCTCAAAGATGTCAGCTGCCTTAGCTATACGGCCAGCACCCATAACACCTGCTAGACCCATCTCTGTAAGGAGCTGATTAACATTGTAGTTCTTCTTTACATCAACTTGTTTTACAGGCTTCATTTTAGTGATAAAATAGCGAATTCCCTGATTATATAAATCTTTTGAGAAAACCGCAACCTTTAAATATACTCGGTTTCTCTTGTTTTCTGGGTGATATTATGACAATACTTGGAGTTAATTTCCTAAAAATAAACGCTGAGAAGAAGAAGGTAATAAAAGGCAAGGTAAACATATCAAACAATGTGTCTATCAAAGACGTCCAAAAGGCTAACCTTAACTTTGGTCCAACCAAGGAGACTGGCCTGAATTTTCAGTTCACGTTTACCTCAAAGTATGATCCTGGTTTTGCAGAGATGACATTTGAGGGTCATCTAATCTGGATGGGTGATGAGAAACGAGTCAAGGACATAGAGAAGGAATGGAAGAAAAACAAAAAAGTTGACAAGACAATCATGACAACTGTTATGAACAGCATACTTGCCAAATGCAACATTGAGGCGTTGATAATGAGCAGGGAGCTTAACCTACCTTCACCAATTCCATTGCCAAAGGTTACAGAGAAACAGTAATTTCTAAAACCATTAAATATTTAAATTAGTAGATAATCCCAGAGGTAGTTATAAAAATGGAAAAGATGCCTGAAAAAGAAGTTAAATTAAAGGTTGCAGAAGCTATCCAAGATGATGTTAACAAAGGGATCGTCAGGGTAGACAGTGGTTTCATGCACCAGGTGGGTGTTAGGCCAGGTGATATTGTGACAATCATGGGTGAAAGGGAGACTGTTGCAATAATTGATAGGGCATACCCAGGGGATATTGGTCTGAACGTTATCAGGATGGATGGTCTAATCAGAAGAAATGCAAAGACAGGCATCGGAGAGATTATAACAATCAAAAAAGCAGATGTTAAAGAGGCAAAAAAAGTCACAATTGCACCTGCAAGAAAGGGTGTTGTTGTTAAGGCCTCGCCAAATCTTTTCAAGCAAGGTCTTTTGGGCAGGGCTGTTGTAAAAGGGGATATTGTTTCGCTTGGAGGAACTAATCGCAGAAGGACAACAATGTCCGGTAGCCCATTCTTTGATGATATTTTCAGCTTGTTGGACGAAAACTCGTTCGGCTTTGGGCTTGGAGATTTAAAATTTATTGTTGCTGACGCTAATCCAAAGCAGGCAGTCATAATCTCAGAGTCAACACAGGTTGAATTTAATCCCGAAGCTGTTGAATTAAAGGATGATGTTGTTCCAGAGGTTACTTATGAGGATATAGGCGGTCTTGAAGAAGAAATTAAGAAAATCCGTGAGATGGTGGAGCTTCCATTAAAACACCCAGAGATTTTCGAAAGGCTTGGCATAGATCCTCCAAAAGGCGTTTTGCTGCACGGTCCGCCTGGAACAGGAAAAACCATGCTGGCAAAGGCAGTTGCAAATGAAACACAATCTCATTTTATTCTTATAAATGGGCCAGAGATTATGTCAAAGTACTATGGCCAGTCAGAACAGAACCTCAGGAAGAAGTTTGAGGATGCTGAGAAAAACGCACCATCTATTATATTTATTGATGAGATTGACGCAATTGCTCCAAAGAGGGAAGAAAGCAAGGGCGAGGTTGAGCGAAGGGTTGTTGCACAGCTCTTAGCTAACATGGATGGCCTAAATAGCAGAGGCAAGGTTGTTGTGATTGCTGCAACAAACATCCCAAATGCAATTGACCCAGCACTGAGAAGACCTGGCAGGTTTGACAGAGAGATTGAAATAGGTGTACCCGGAAAGGAAGGGCGATTAGATGTTCTTAAGATTCACACAAGAAACATGCCGCTTGGCAAGAGTGTTAGCCTTAAAAAGCTGGCAGAGATAACATACGGCTTTGTTGGAGCTGACCTTGCAGCACTTTCAAGAGAAGCTGCAATGGTTGTATTAAGAAGGATAATGCCTGACCTAAAGCTTTCTGAGGAAAATGTAATTCCTAGAGAGACACTTGAAAAGCTTAAGGTAAGGCAAAATGATTTTATGGACGCTCTGAAGTTCGTGAGGCCGTCAGCACTTAGGGAGGTGCTGATTGAGATTCCAAATGTTAAGTGGGAGAATATAGGCGGCATGGAGGAGGTAAGGCAGAAACTGATTGAAGCTGTTGAGTGGCCGCTCAAAAACCCAGACTCATTCACAAAGCTTGGAATAAGTCCCCCAAGAGGAATATTGCTATACGGTCCGCCAGGAACAGGAAAAACTATGCTGGCAAAGGCAGTTGCAACAGAGTCAAAGGCAAACTTTATCTCTGTGAAAGGCCCAGAACTGCTTAGCAAATGGGTTGGCGAGAGTGAAAAGGCAGTGAGAGGGATTTTCAAGAAGGCAAGACAGACAAGTCCAACAATCATATTTTTTGACGAGATTGATTCATTAGCACCAAGAAGGTCCGCAAGCTCTGACTCAAAGGTGAGCGAGAGGGTTGTAAATCAGATGTTGACAGAGATGAGCGGCCTTGAGGGCATGAGCGATGTTGTTGTGCTTGCAGCCACAAACAGGCCAGACATGCTTGACACAGCACTGCTAAGACCTGGCAGGTTTGACCGCATAATTATGACTCCTGTGCCTGATGAGGAAGCAAGGGAGGCAATCTTTAAGGTGCACACAGAAAACATGCCAATCGAAAAGGATGTTAAGCTTTCTGAGCTTGCAAAGAAGACAGAGGGGTATGTTGGCGCAGATATTGAGGCGATTGTGAGAGAGGCGGGAATTGCTGCGCTGAGGGAGGATATGAAGGCAAATAAAGTCACAATGAAACATTTCACGAGTGCAATGAATCAGGTTAAGCCTTCGGCACCCAAGGATGTTGAGGAATCCTATAAGGATATTGAGAAGCATTTCAGCGCTGCACGAGCAAAGGAGATGGAAGCAGAAAAGCCATCATATTTTGGTTAATTTTATATATTCTTAATTCTTTTTTCTTAATATGCAAGCAAAACACGGAGACCTGGTTGAACTTGACTTGGTATATGAGAAAATAAAAGGCACTTTGATGCCGAGCCTGAATCAGGATTATGTTGTTATTAAGCTGGATAATGGCTATAATGTTGGATTTCTTGCTAAGAAAATCAAGTCACTCAAGGTTGTTAAGAAGCATTCTAAAGCCAAACAGCCTGGAACAAAGATGTCCAGCAAAAAAGGCCTGCCTAGCATATCAATCCTACATCTTGGAGGAACAGTTGCATCAAAGGTTGACTATTCAACCGGCGGCGTTACAGCTACATTCTCACCAGATGAGCTTGTGCACATGTTTCCCGAGCTTGAAAGCATTGCAAACATTAGGTCAAGGCTTGTAAGGCAGATGATGTCAGAGAACATGCGCTTTCCACATTATAATATTATTGCAAAGGAGATTGAAAAGGAGATAAAAGAAGGGAGTGAAGGAATAATTGTGACCCAGGGAACAGACACGCTTCATTATTCATCAGCAGCACTTGCATTTGCACTCGAAAACCTTCCTGTTCCAGTCATATTTGTTGGCGCGCAGCGTAGCTCAGACAGGGGCAGCTCAGATGCCGCATATAATCTGCTGTCAGCTGTAACATTCATTGTAAACTCTAATTTTGCAGAAGTAGGTGTTTGCATGCACAAGAACCTGGATGATGATATATGCTGGATTCTGCCAGGAACAAAGTGCAGAAAGATGCATACCAGTAGAAGGGACGCATTCAGGCCAATTAACTCAAAACCTTTTGCAGAAGTACATTACAAGAAAAAGAAAATCAAATTCCTGAGAAATGATTATAAGAAAAAATCAAAAAACAAGCTTAAGCTGAAACTCTTTAACGAAAAGATTAAAGTTGGCTTGCTTAAGACTCATACTAATATGTATGCGGACGAGTTTGCATGCTTCAAGAACTATGACGGCCTTGTGATTGAGGGCACAGCACTCGGCCAGATACCAAACACAAAGATTGACGAGTTTACAGCTGAGAGCGAGAAGATAATCAACACCATAAAGGAGATGACTAAAAAGTCAGTTGTTGTGTTTGCATCGCAATCAATCTATGGCAGGGTTGACATGAATGTTTACAGGGAAGGCCGGGTCAACCTAGAGGCAGGCATTGTTGGAAATTTCTCTGACATGACACCCGAAACTACATTTATCAAACTTGCTTGGTTGTTGAGTAACTATAAGAAAGAAGAAACCAAGGGGCTCATTGGAAAAGGTATTCGCGGCGAGATTTCTGAGAGGACGGAGAGAGATACATTTCTCATATGAGTGCAAAATAGGGGAGTTGTTGTATGGAAACGCTAGATTATAAAAAGCTCGGTTTCAAGTGCGGTATCGAAATCCACCAACAGCTTGAAGGACTTAAGCTATTCTGTAACTGCCCAACTATTATCAGAAGAGATAAGCCAGACTTTACGATTAGGAGGGAGCTAAGGGCAACAGCAGGCGAGACAGGTGATATTGACCAGGCAGCTGCGCATGAGCAGAAAAAGCAAAAATTCTTTCTTTACCAGGGCTATGAGGATACAACATGTCTTGTTGAAGCTGACGAAGAACCGCCACATCCAATCAATCAGGACGCATTAAGTACCACACTCCAGGTTGCAAAGCTGCTTAATGCAAAGGTTGTTGACCAGATTCAGGTTATGAGAAAGACTGTGATTGACGGTAGCAACACAACAGGTTTCCAGAGGACTGCGTTGGTTGGAATAGATGGCTATGTTGAGATAAATGGGGAAAAGATAGGAATCCCTGTAATCTGCCTTGAGGAAGAGGCATGTCAGATTGTCAAGAGGACTGCTGATTGCGATGTATATAATCTATCGCGTTTAGGCATTCCACTGATTGAGATTGCAACTGATCCAACTATCTCTGACCCAGTTGAGTGTAGGGATGTTGCTGCTAGGATTGGCATGATTCTAAGAAGTACAGGAAAATGCAAGCGTGGCATTGGCAGTATCAGACAGGATGTTAACTTGAGCATCAAAGGTGGTGCGCGCGTTGAGGTTAAAGGGTTTCAGGAACTTAAGAGCATACCCAAAGTTATTGATAATGAAGTCAAGAGGCAGCTTGACCTGATAAAGAAAGACAAGAAACCAGAACTGGAAGTGAGGAAGGCAGAACCAGACTTCTCAACATCTTTTCTAAGACCAATGCCAGGCGCAGACCGCATGTATCCTGAGACAGACATACCCACTATTGTCTCAGATTTATCAGCTATTGAAGATGTTGAACTTATTGATGACAAGCTTAAGAAGATGTCAGAGCGATATAAGATACCTGGGGAGATTGCAAAACAAATTCTGAAGAAGGAGATTGATTTTGCAGCCTTGACCAGCAAATTCAGGAACGTCCCATCATTAGTAACCGCCAATATACTTATAGTCACACCCAAAGAAATTAAAAAGAGGTTTAACCTTGATGTTTCAAAACTCAGGCAAGAAGATTTTGAAGAAGTTCTAGGTTATCTTGACTCAGGTAAGATAAATAAGGAAGCTGTTGTCGATATCTTAGTAAACAAGATAAAAGGGAAAAAGGTTGACCTCAGCAAATATGCTGGTGTTTCTGATACCCAGTTGGAAAAAGAGATTAAAAAGATTATTGCCGAGAAGAAAGACCTGAGCATGGGCGCTTACATGGGCCTTATCATGTCAAAGCACCGCGGCAAAGTTGACGGTAAAAAAGTATCGCAGATTCTCAAGTCACTGCTTTAGAAATTCCATTTAATCTTATCTTTTTTTTGTCTTAGTTCTTTCTTGACAAGTTTCTTCATGCCCTTATGGTACATATATCCAAGGCCCACAGAGGTCCAGAGAACATCCCTTATTCTTGTTATTAAGCTTACAGCAAATCCAATCTTTCCACTGCCGCCCCTGATAACAGAGAAAATAGTAACCTGACCAGCTTCCTGCATTCCAAGTGCTGCGGGTACAGGAAACAAAGTAGAGATTCCAATCATGATTACGACTGCGAAAATAACCGGGAAAGCAAACCTATAGCCAAATACCCATGTTAGCACTGTATATTCAAGGAAGGTCATCATCCACAGCAATAATGAGATTATTGTACAGATTATAAACTGTTTTTTGTGATAGCTAAAGAACCTAGCGATCACCTTTTCGGCATCCCTTATTCTCCATCTATTATCCTTAATTTTTTTGAACCTTTCTAGTTTAAGCCAGTCAATTATGCTTGTGAAAAATCCTTTACCCTGGAGCATGCGGTAATAAAATAGTCCCAAAAGTGAAATAAATATCAACATGGCCCAAACAATAACTGCAATAGATTTTTTTGGCAGTGTAAATGTGAAGATAATAACAATAATACCTATACTTGTAAAAAGCGCATTTGCTGTAAGTTCAAGCATCTTGTCAATCACAACAGAAGACACTGCATCTGTTAGTGGGACATTCTCCTTTGTCAGGAAATATGTCCTGACAGGTTCCCCTCCAATCTTGGCAAACGGCGTTAGATAGCTGACTGCCCAGCCAGATGCCCTGAAAAAGAACAGCTTGAAGATTGGTATCTTGTGTCCAAGTACCCTTAGTATAATCTTCCATCTCAATAGGAATCCAAAGAATATTGTGACTGAAACAAGAAGGTAGAGAAGGAGGTAATGTGGCTTAAGTCTTGCAAACATAGCAATAACTTCACCAATACCTACTACAAATAACATGGCTATGAATAGGCTTGTCCCGAAAATAATTGAGATAAACTTTAATATTTTTTTCACGATATCAGATCCAAATAAACTGATGCCCAGAGCATTGATTCATCGCAGTAATAAAATGGTGACGAGAACGGAGTTCCGTCAGGATTGAAAACCTCAAGATACCACACCAAGATAACTTCCCCCTAGATGTATCCAGGCTGTGTGGTCCTCATAACCGCCAATAAACCCTGAGGTCCAATACATCTTCTGCTCTGGCTTTGTTGTATATCTCAGGGGAAATGGCTTGTCGAGGCCAAGCTTTTTTATTTTATTAATAGATTTTTGTATCATACTTTTCTCAGTGAATAACCCTGTCCAGTATGGGTATGTGTTTGCATCACCGCTTGCAAGGCGTTTGTCAGATAGGCTATCAATAAAATATGAACCAGTCCAGAAATTATCCTTTATTAGTTTTTTTGTGCAGCAGTTTCCAAATCTATTATCCAGTTTAAGCTCTTTAGCTAGCTGTTTTACCATCGCAGCCATGCAATTGTCATAGCATGACGAGGTTCTCTTTGCAAGGTCTTTCATTGAAGAGAATTCTCTATCTTTTCTTACAAGCCTTGTTTGCTTGTCAATAACCGTTTCAAAGAAAATATTAATTTGTTTATTCAGAAAAATCCTGTAATCATTCAACAATGCTCTGCTTTTAGAGACCTTGATGCTCCAGAGAAGGTATGCCAAGCTGTCTGGTGCATATGTTGGAAAATTAAATGGTTTGCCGCCAGGTGTTATGGTTGTTGTAATCTTGTTAGATTTCCTAAATCTTTCCAAGGCATATCTAAGTGTTTTTACAACCCTGCCCCTGTGGCCAAGGTTAACTAGGTGCTCAGCGCACATACCAAAATCTCTGCTCCAAAACTGGCAGAAGTTGCCATTGCTTGTCTTGAAAAACTGCTCTTCTTTGTTCCAGCAGTCTTCGATAATCTGCTTACAGATTTGCTTTGCACTGCCTTTGTATTGTTTAAATCCTTGTTTCTTAACTCTAATAGAACGCCTTAGCATGCGGTAGCCTTCACCGAGATATATTAGTTTAAATCCCATTTTGACAAAACGAGCCTGCTGGGATTCGAACCCAGGATCCCAAGCTTAGGAGGCTTGTGCCCTATTTGCCTTGCGGCAAATCCGGTAAATCCAGATTTACAGTATCCAGACTAGGCTACAGGCTCATGTGTATGGTCGAGCGCAGCGTAGGCCGTACGTTTTGATCAACCTTTTCCTAAAAGGTTGCTACGGCTACAGGCTCATGCTCTAAGGTGAATTCAGACAACATTTAAATATTTCGGTTATTTACTTGGTTTCATGTACAAGATAAAACAGATTCCAGATGATTTTGTTGTAAAAGAGATTTCAGAGCTTAAATTGGAGAATAAGGGCAGCTACAGTTATTATATTTTGAAGAAAAAGGATTATACAACCATTGCTGCCTGCAACTTGGTTGCTGAAAAGCTTAGCGTGAGGTCAAAGTTCATTAATTTCGCAGGTACAAAGGACAAAAAAGCAGTGACAGAACAGTTTATCTCTATTCAGAATGGTCCTGCCAAAGGCATTCTGCTTAGGGGCATTGAGCTGAGATATATTGGCAGGGGCAGTGAGAGGTTAAACCTCGGCAAGCTACAGGGAAATTATTTTGAAATCATAGTCAGGAACTTAGATGAAGTTAATCTAAGCAAGATTAAAAAAATACCAAATTACTTTGATGAGCAGCGCTTTGGAAAAAACATGAACAACCACATAATTGGAAAGCATATAATCAAAAGAGGGTTCAAAGAAGCTTGTTCTCTTATACCTGAGCTTAAATACTACCTTGGAAGGCACCCAAATGACTTTGTGGGTGCTCTTAGAAGCCTTGACAAACAGGTTCTTCGCATGTATGTGCATGCTTACCAGTCATGGCTCTGGAACAAGACAGCTGAGCTTTTGATTAAAAAAGGGCAAAAGAGCAATCTCAAACTGCCAATCTTGGGCTTTGAGACTGAATTAGAAGAAAACGTATTAAAAATTATAAAACCTATAATGGAAGCAGAAAATGTATCACAGCGACACTTTATAATCAGGCAGATCCCAGAACTCAGCAGCGAGGGTACTGAACGGGATTTATTTGCTGAAGTAAAAAACCTAAAAATCAGCAAGCCAGAATCAGATGAATTAAATAATGGCAAGAAAAAAGTAAAAATCAGCTTTGAACTGCAAAAAGGTAGCTATGCAACTATTGTGGTAAAAGAATTATTCAAGTGAGCTAAGAACTTTTTCTATCTCTTTAAACACCTTCTCAATTGTTTGGTCTCCGTCTATTTTGTACAGAGTTCCCTTTTTTTCATAGAATTTTATTAGGGGATTAGTCTTTTTTTCATATTCCTGTAGCCTTATCTTAACTGATTCTGGCTTGTCATCTTCTCTTTGTACGAGCTCTGCGCCGCAGTTATCACATATTCCCTCTTGTTTTGGCTTGATATACTCAACATGGAATACTAACCTGCACTTGTTGCAGTATCTCCTGCCGCTTAGCCTCTTGATTATTACTTTATCTGGCACATCAAGGTCAAGAACCTTGTCAATCTTTGTTATCGTGTCCAGAGTTTCTGCCTGCGCAACAGTCCTTGGAAATCCGTCCAGGATAAAACCATTCTCTTTTAGCTTTGGTTCTGCCATGCCAAGAACAATCTCGTCTGGCACTAGCTCGCCCTTGTCCATAAACTTCTTTGCCTTCATGCCAAGCTCTGTATTGTCCCTGATTTCCTGCCTGAACATCTCACCTGTAGAAATCCACCTAAGATTAAGTTGCTTGGAAATCTTCTCTGCCTGCGCTCCCTTGCCAGAGCCAGGCTTGCCAATGATTATTATGTTCATGTTTTCTTGATTATTGGTGTTTGTTTATATATCTTTTGCGGTTATCACGGCTTTAATGAATCCGAAACAGGAATATTTTTTGGCACTTCTCATAAAATACTTAGTTGAACAGTTTCCCTATTAGGAAACATGAAAAACTTTATATAATCGTGGGTCACTTTGTTAATAAATAAAAGGATGAAATTATGAAAACGTACTACCAAAAAGCAATTGATACAATTTTTAGTGAATTGTCAACATCACAAGATGGTTTATCCAGTGAAGATATTGAGAGGCGTATAAGGCACTATGGTTATAATGAGATTAAATCAGAAAAGAAAGACTCCATCTATAAAATATTTATTCGTCAGTTTAAATCTTTTGTAATATGGGTGCTTGCAGTAACCGCGCTTATTTCTTTTATTTTATCACATAACATTGAATCTTTTATAATTATAATAATTATCCTCTTCATCCTACTCTTAAACTTTTTTATGGAATACAAGGCTGCAAAAGACATAGATGCCCTCATCAAACTGACACCAAAGACTTCAACAGTTATTAGAGATGGTAAAAAAATAGAGATATCTTCTGTTGAGCTAGTTCCTGGGGACATTCTTTTTTTAAAAAGAGGTAATGCTGTTGGCGCAGACGCTAGAATAATTGAAAGCGACGGATTAAAAATGGATGAGTCTACCCTTACAGGGGAATCTGTTTCTGTCAACAAAATTTCTAATATTCTTGTTGGTGATACATTTTTGGCTGAGCAAGAAAATATGGTATTTGCTGGTACTCATATAGCTGGCGGTCATTGTATAGCAGTAATTGTTAATACTGGTGAAAACACAGAATTTGGTAAAGTAAGTAAATTAATCAAAGGGATTAAGCATGAAACTACACCATTACAAAAAAGATTGAACAAGCTCACAAAGCAAATAGCATTATTTGCCGTAATATTATCTGTTTTCTCTTTTGTTGTAGGATTATTTCATGGTATAAGTTGGGGAAACATGCTTATCTTTTCAATGGCAATAATTGTCTCAGGAATCCCAGAAAGTCTGCCAACAGTGGTCGCTGTGACGCTTGCTTCAGGAGTTAAAAAGATGGCAAAAGAAAATGCCATAGTAAAAAGGATTCCTGCTGTAGAAACACTCGGGACTTGTTCTGTTATATGCACTGATAAAACAGGAACACTAACTCAGAACAAGATGGTAATAGAAAGCATTTTCACTTCAGATACAGAAGTTAATGTTACTGGTGAAGGATATAATCCTAAGGGGTTATTTTTTAAAGAAAAAGATGTAATTGATGTAAGGAAACATAAAACAATTTCAAGAATTTTAGAGATTGGTGTAGTATGTAATAATTCTGATTTAAAAAAAGAGAAACATGACTGGGTTGTTGATGGTGAACCAGTAGAGGGTGCACTAATTGTTTTAGCTAAAAAAGCAGGATTTGAAAAATGGGAGTATCAGAGTAAATTTCAAAGAGAGACAGAACATCCATTTGATCCAGATAGAAAATTGATGAGCACTGTCCATACTTTTAGGGGAAAACATTTTGTTCATTCAAAGGGAGCTCCTGAAATACTTTTGAAAAAAGCAAATTATTACCTCCATAATGGGCGAATTTTACCATTAGATAAAAAAATAAGGAATCGATTTCTTGAAAAGAACAAGCAATACGCATCTAAAGGCTTGAGTGTTCTGGGACTGGCATTTAAAGAACATTCGGGCTCTCACAATATTAAAAATGTTGAAAATAAACTTGTATTTGTAGGACTTGTTTCTATTCGTGACCCACCTCACTCAAACGTAAAAGAATCTATAAAAGAATGCAAAGAAGCAGGCATTAAAGTAGTTATGATAACCGGAGATAATGAAATAACAGCAAAAGTTATCGCATCAGAGCTTGGAATATTCTCTGAAAAGAACACATTACTGACTGGTGTACAGCTTGATAAATTAACAGACGCTGATTTTGAAAAGATTATTGATAATGTGACTGTGTATGCACGAGCGACACCTTCGCAAAAACTGAGAATTGTTGAAACATTCCAAAAAGTAGGTCATGTAGTTGCTATGACTGGCGATGGGGTGAATGATGCTCCAGCCCTAAAAAAAGCAGATATAGGCATTGCAATGGGAGAAAGCGGAACAGAAGTGGCAAAAGCTTCATCAGAACTCATCCTAAAAGATGACAATTTTAGTACAATAGTTAAGGCTGTGGAAGGGGGACGAACTATTTATGACAATATCAGAAAATTCATCTATTACTTGTTGGTTGGTAGTTTTTCTGAGGTATTATTGATATTGTTCGCAGTCATTGTGGGGGTAAACCTGCCCCTAACTGCACTTATGATTTTATTCATCAACCTTGTAACAAGCGAATTTCCAGCGATGGGATTAAGTGTTGAAAAACCCAGCAAGATAATCATGAAACAACAGCCAAGAGACCCCAAAGAGGGTATTTTAAGTGACTATGTAATCATGAAAATATCAGGAACTGTCCCAATTATTATTTTAGGGGCATTATCTTTATATATCTGGGAAATGTTTACAAGCGGAAACATTGCAAAAGCGCAAACCATAGTATTTGCAACAATTATTATGTTTGAACTTTTCCATGCGTTTAATGCCAAAAGCTGGAATAATTCAATAATTAACAAAAGGATATTTTCAAATAAATATGTGATTTATGGTGTGCTGCTAGCATTCATACTAACCATTATAGTAATTTATCTACCTCAACTTCAAAGCATCTTTGGTACAGTGGCACTAAATACATTTGATTGGGTGCTGATAACAATTATATCCTCAAGTATTATTGTATTTGTGGAATTAAAAAAACTCTTTTTAAGAATAGAAATAAAAGAACGAAGAAAACTAGAAGTTTACCCAACAAGAGGGTAAATTTGCACTGTTGCAGGGCACTTATTATCTAAACTGGAAAGTAAAGCCTCCGAGGGGAGTTGCACCCCCGACCTGCAGATTACAAGTCTGCCGCAATGGCTACTATGCTACGGAGGCATAATAGGGTAAGAATGGGTTTAAGATTTCTTTATAAATATTGTGTTTTAATCTGTTCTGTAGGTTAACAGATTTAGAAATTGTTTTATTGAAGCTCTGAACCCTTCTACGTCGCGTATAACCTCCTGCTTGTGAACCTCAAAGTCACGATAAAAAATTCTCTGCCAGTATATGTCAAGAAAATGCTTTAGAAACCAGTTCTTTCTCCATTCACCTTTTGCATCCACTTCCATAAATCCCCAGCATTTGACCTCAACCTCGCCCTTGTTTGTGGCGAATTTTTTGCCGCCCTGCATAACTTCAATATCCTGCACATGCTCACACTTGAACAAAACATCCATGTGTCTTGTGTAGAATGGGTTGTACTCTGGCTCTTTTTCAGCTCTCCATAAGATATATATCCTCCTCTTCCCTCCAAACCGTTTCTCTCTATAATAGGTTTCAGGAAAATGCTCATTATCATCGCAGTACTCTTCCTCAACAAGCCACTCGTGCATCATCTTATAGAGGTTTTGAAGATGGAGAATCTCTTTACTCTTAACCCTAAAATAAGTTGCTTCTAGTCCTACTCTTTTTCTGGGGTCCTTACTCATACTATTATCTTTGGAAGTTACACTTTATAAATTTTTCTTATATAGAAAGATTTTTATATGTTCTATGAGTACTTTACGTTGGGGTAATTATGTTAGTTGGCTGTGTTGGAAAGGCAAATGTTGGAAAATCAACGCTGTTCAAGGCTTTAACACTTGCAGAGGTTGAGATAGCTAATTATCCGTTTACAACAATTAACCCGAATTCTGGTATTGGGTATGTTAAGATTAACTGTGTTAGCAAGGATTTTAACGTAGAGTGCCAGCCCAAGCATGGCTATTGCATTAAGGATAAACGTTTTGTTCCTGTGCAGGTGATGGATGTGGCAGGTCTTGTACCTGGAGCGCATGAGGGTAAGGGTATGGGCAATAAGTTCCTTGATGACCTAAGACAGGCAGATGTTCTTATACACATTGTTGATGTTGCTGGAACCACAAATGAAAATGGTGAGCCAGTCAAGCAAGGTGAGTATGACCCTGCAAATGACGTAAGGTTTCTTGAGACAGAACTTGACATGTGGTATCTTAGCTTAATCAAGAAAGGCTGGGAGCAATTTGCCAGGAAAACAACGCAGGAAAGGTCAGACGTTAACAAGGCACTTGTAAGTCACCTTGAAGGATTAAAAATAAATGAAAAGATGGTTGAAGAGGTTGTCAGGAAACTTAATCCTCCTGAAAAAATCTCAAATTGGGATGACAAAACAATGAAGGCTATTGCAGTTGAGCTTAGGAAAATGACCAAGCCAATGATTGTAGCGTGCAACAAGATTGACATGCCAGGCGCAGCTGAGAATTTTACAAGGCTGGAGAACGAGTTTCCAGACCACATGCTTGTTGCGTGTTCAGCAGAGAGCGAGCTTGCACTCAAGGAAGCTGCAAAGCACGAACTTATTGAATATATCCCAGGTAATGGTGATTTTACAATAAAGGATGAGTCAAAACTCAGCAGCAAGCAAAAACAAGCCTTGGACTTTGTAAGAAAAGATATACTTGGTAAGTTCAATTCAACAGGTGCACAGGACGTGCTGGACAGGGCAGTGTTTGACCTTCTTAACCATATAGCTGTGTTTCCAGTTGCAAACAGCAGGTTACAGGACAAGGACGGCAATGTGCTGCCTGATTGTTTTCTGGTTCCAGCTAATACAACTGCACTGGAGTTTGCCTACAAGGTTCATTCAGATATTGGGGATAACTTTATCAAGGCAATTGATCTCAAGACCAAGAACATCATTGGAAAAGAACATACCCTGAAAAACTTGGATGTTATTGAAATAATCACATCAAAATAGAATTTATTTAAGTTCTTTAAAGCTCTCGATTAGGTCAATGACATATTTTCCTTCTTCAAGTTTGTATATCAGTGGCCTTTTTTTGAATAACCTTACCAAATCAAGCTCATATACTCCTGGTTTTAGTATGTTTATTGACTCAATGTCAAGAACAATTGGTTTCTCCTTGTCAATCTGGTCTCCAATAAGGTCATACACATCCTTCTCAATCTGTTCCTTCTCTTTTTTGGAGAGGTCTAAGACTGGTTCTTCCTTCTTCAGGGCGCTCTTCTTGATGTAAAAAAAGAATTTTCCACCACAAGGACATCCCTTTAGAATTTCCTGTGCACCGTCGTCATACATGGTGCTGCATCTTACGCATTGGTGTGGCATTTTACCAAAGAAAAACTATCTCTTCTTTTTCCTTTTAACTTTTATATCCTTTGTGAGCAGCTGAATCTTATTAGGGTCTTTTTTAATCTCCTTTATGATTGCAGCTGGCCCGATGATAGTTAAACCAGTCCTTTCCCCAAGGATGAGATTTACGAGGTTAGTCTTTACTTTGTCAAACAATTGCATGTTCTTAGCTTCGGGATAGAAAACACTTAACTCAATCCCCTTGAATTTATCATCAATTTCTTCCATGGTTATCCTTATTAGCTCTGTCTCTTCCTCTTTTTTTAATCTCCCTTCCAGAACAACTATCTTGTTCTGCTTCGCGACTTGTAGCAGTTTATTAATCCGCTTTGAGGTATCTAGTCCTTGTATTTCACTATACGGTATAAATTGTAGTGTTAACATTTTAGCTTACCAGTTCAAAAAGCTCATCGTAGAACTTTTCTATGTTTGTTCCATATTTTGCACTGATTCCAACAACTTTGTACTGTGGGAACGCAGTCTCAACCTTCTTCAGCTTGCTTTTCTTCAAGTCTGTTTTGTTTGCAACAAGCAGCACAGGTATATTTCTTGCCTGCAGGTTGCCGATGATTGTGATATTAACTTGTGAGTATGGGTCAACTGTTGAGTCAAGAACAACAATGACAGCATCCATGTCATCCAGCCATTTGATTGAATCAATAACCCCCTTTGTTGCTTCCTTGGCACGTTTCTTAGCATCTTTTTCTTTCATGCCAAACTTCAGAAAGTCCTCATAATCAATCTTAGTGGCAATGCCGGGTGTGTCAACAAGGTTAAAGCTAAGCTCTTTTCCATTTGATTTTATGTGTATCTCTTCTTTTATCTGAATCTCTCTTGTCTCATGCGGCACTGTTGATGCAACACCCATTTCTTCTCCAA
This sequence comes from Candidatus Aminicenantota bacterium, assembly GCA_017610325.1. Classification (GTDB taxonomy): domain Archaea; phylum Nanobdellota; class Nanobdellia; order Woesearchaeales; family JAFCCF01; genus JAFCCF01. The sequence continues at coordinate 94,616 of JAFCCF010000002.1, forward strand.
GCCAGTCTTTAGAAATGCGATTAGCAAGTGTTGTCTTTCCGCCATTTGGTGGTCCATATAATCCAAGTTTTATGTGTCCCCTCTTCTTGAAAAGCTTTGAAAGGAACCTGTTTAGAATCTTTTTTATAGAGTTAATCATATGCTTAAATTCATCTTGCTAGTATATAAAGTTTTTGTTTTAATTGTATTCTGTATTTTCTAAAACGACAGGAATTAATAAATTCATGAGCCTTGAAAACGTGATGTTTTCAAAACAATAAACTTTATTAACCGGCAGGTTGCTAAAAATGGCTGTAATGAAACTTACAGAGTTGGCAGAATTGATGGGGGTCACAGTGGAAGAGCTTAAGATAAGGCTAAAAAATGAAGATACTATGAGCGTAAAACTAAAGGATGGCGAAAGAAAAGAGCGCGAAGCTGGCAAGATAATTGTTGTTTGATTTCTTCCAAAAACTTTATATAATACACTTACGAATGTTATACTTATGAACGATTTTATCAGGCAGGAAATAATTTCTATACTCAAGGACGCAATTGATGCGCTGAAGAAAAAAGATATGCTTTCCCTTGTAGAGCTGAGCAACCACGTCAACCACACCTCGCTAATATTTCAGGACGAGGATTCTATTTCCATGGCTGTGATGGTATATTCACTCTCAAAAGTTATTGAGCGGCGCGAAGGCATTATTGATAAAAGTTTAATGGAATATCTTAAGAAGGCGTTGCAGAGCCTTGAGATTGGTGATGTGGAAAAGTATAGACATTCTATCAAGAAGGTCTTTGATTATATCATTAAGTTTGACAAAAAACTCAGATTATACGCCCTGAACGTCATCAACCAGGCGCAAATCAAGAGGGGTAGCAAATTGTTTGAGCACGGGCTCTCAATAGGTCGTATTGCAGAGCTCCTTGGCTTGTCTAGGTGGGAATTAATGAGGTATATTGGGAGGACAAATATAGTGGATGGATTTAGAGAAAAAACCCGCATAAAGGATAAGATAAACTTTACAAGAAAACTGTTCAATATAAAATGACGAAATCAATAATCTTTGATTCAGGACCAATAATCAGCTTCAGCACCAATAACCTTCTCTGGCTGCTGGAACCATTGCAGAAACAGTTTGGCGGAGACTTTTATATTACCCGGGGCGTGTACAGTGAGCTTGTTGAAAGGCCGCTCAACACAAAAAAGTACAAGTTCGAAGCCTTACAGATACTTCCCTACATCAATGAGGGAATCCTAAAAATGATTAATGGGTCTGTTGTTAGACCTAAGGCGGAGAAAATTCTTGATTTAGCTAACTCTATTTTTAAGGCAAGGGGCAATTGGATACAGATGGTGCATCGTACAGAGATGGAAGTGATTGCTGCCGCAATCCAGCTTGGTTCCAGCGCAATTGTTGTTGATGAGAGAGCAACACGACTTCTGATTGAGAATCCCAGGCGCCTTATTGATTGGTTCAGGAAGAGATTACATACAAATGTGTCAATTGATCAGGAGAACCTCAGCGAGTTCAGGAAAGAGGTTGGCAAAATAAAGGTAATCCGTTCTGTTGAGCTTGCCACAATTGCATATGAGCTTGGTTTGTTCTCAAGATATATGTACAAAGAAGAAGAAAAGGTAGTGCCACAACTTAGGAAAACGCTTCTTGAAGGGGTGCTATGGGGCATAAAGCTTAACGGATGCTCGATTTCCAGGGAGGAAATCGACGATATAGTTAAAATAGAGACCTAGAAACCGAAAACCATTTAAAATAAGCTCTATTTCTCATTATTGGGGGTGTAGTAGATGAATCCTGAGCGTGAGGTTATAAACTGGTGGCTAAATAGGAAGGGCTTTTTTTCTATTAATAATATCACTGCTTCTAATAACAGGGAGATTGACATTATTGCGGTGAAAGTTAAGGACGGTAAGGTTGAGAAGGTTCAGCACATTGAAATGGCATGTTCAATCACTTCTATTGATAATTTTAAGCCAGATGAATATCTGAAACGGTTTGAGGACAAGAGTGTTGCAGAAAAGCTAAAGCTCACGCTAAAGAATTTTGTTGGTGCTGAGGTAAATTACGAAAAGGTGCTGATTATCGGTCAGACAAGTAGATTGGATGATTTTAATAAACTGTCAGGCATCACTATTATTAATTTCAGCGATGTGATGCTGGATGTCATGAAGGGTCTTGACAAGTGGTATTACAAGGACCAGGTTATAAGGACATTGCAGCTCCTGAAATACAGCCTGCTTGCAGATCCAGACAAGCTGGCAACACTGCTTGAAGAGCAAGATGAGCACAAGATTCTTAAGCTGACAACCAGGAAGGATTTTCTGAAGAATCTGTTGTCACAGGCAGAGACAAAGCGCGCCCTAGGCAAGGAGATGATTGAGAAGGAACTAATTGAGGTTCTAAAGCACAGCTCGCTTAACCAGCCAGAGAAGCTTGCAAGGGTTATTGAAGAAGAAATCCTTGGAGTGAGAAGCAGGAAAAAATTCCTGAATGCACTGTTAAAATATGAGGGTGTCAAGCAAGAGCTTAAGGAAGCTGTGGTACAAAATGAGAACCTGTCTAAGTTCATTGAGGGCTAAACATCTTATTTTTCTTTTTATCTATTGGTTGTTCAAAAACAGGTGAGGCGAATAAAATGTATGATCATATTGAATGGTATGGCCAGGCTTCAGTTAAAATAAGTGGGAAGAAAATAATCTACATTGACCCTTGGAAACTAAAAGGAGAACTGGAAAAAGCTGATATAATCCTTGTTACGCACACGCACTTTGACCATCTTTCTCCAGATGATATTGCAAAGATTCAGAAAGATGATACTGTAGTTGTGCTGCCAATTGATGGAAATGGTAAGGTGAGCGGTGATATAAGGTCAGCAATGCCCGGAGACGTGCTTGAACTTGATGAAGTTAACTTGATGAAGTTAAGGTTGAGGCAGTTCCAGCATATAACCTTGGGAAAGATTTCCATCCAAAGGGCAATAACTGGCTTGGATATATTATAACAATGGACAGCAAGAGATACTATCATGCTGGTGACACAGATTCAATCCCTGAGATGAAAGAAATTTTTGAGATTGACTATGCTTTCCTGCCAGTTGGCGGAACATATACTATGAATGCAGAGGCAGCTGCAGAGGTAGCCAACACAATCAAGGCAAAGGTCACAATACCAATACATTATGGTGATATTGTGGGCAAGAAGGAAGACGGCGAAACATTTAAGGCCCTTGTTAAAGGAGAGGTTGTTGTGCTGGAGCCTAAATAATAACCTTTATATATCTTGGACTTTCCTCTATCTGTGGGTGGATTACATGTTAAGAACACATACATGCGGAGAGCTGAATGCCAAAAGTGATGGTGAGAAAGTAGTGATGTGCGGCTGGGCTGACAA
>JAFCCF010000061.1 GCA_017610325.1 Candidatus Aminicenantota bacterium
ACAGGGCTTGCATTTATTGTTTCTGTTTATGTGCTGTACATGATTTATGGTCGTGTAATTATCCAGGTCTTCAAGGCATTTGTTGTTGCTGTTGACTCTATAAGGGTGTATCTTTTCAAAGGGCTAGGTGCGCTTGCCATACTGTTAGGTATTCTTAACATGAAGGATGTTATATGGTACAAGGCAGGCGGGCTTATGACAGAGATGCCTATGAAGCTAAGGCCAAAGCTCAAGAAGCTCATTGCAAAGATTACCAGCCCTGCAGGCGCTTTTGTGATTGGCGCGTTTGTTACTGTGTTTTTGCTGCCATGCACAATTGGGCCATATCTTATTGCATCTGGCATATTGTCTGCAATGGAATTTTTCAAGACACTGCCCTGGCTGATGTACTATAATGTGTTGTTTGTGCTCCCTATGGTTGCGATAACGCTGATTATCTATGCTGGCTACACAACTGTGGAGAAAGTAGGTGGCTGGAAAGACAAGAACATAAAATGGCTGCACCTTGTGGCTGGAATCATATTGTTCCTGCTAGGCCTGGGGATGCTGGTTGGCATTGTTAGATAGCAACAGAAAGCTTAAATATCTGTTTTTATTTTTTTAATTATATGGATGAAATGATCCTTATTTTGGTCTTAATCTTTGTTGGTCAGATACTTGGCTCGCTCTTTGGTATAATTAAGAAGCCATCTAAGAAGATGCTATGCTGTTTTCTTGCATTTGCAGGTGCAATGATGCTTGGAGTTTCATTCCTTGAGCTGATTCCAGAGGCATTGGCGATTGTGTCGTATAATGTTGTTCTGCTTGCATTGCTGGTTGGAGGTTTTGTCATGATTGGAATTGATAAGCTTATACCACACTTCCACAACAATATTTGCAAGCCAAACAGCATGAACAAGTGCGTTACCATGATGGTTGTTGGGATTGCACTCCATAACATACCAGAAGGCCTGGCAATTGGTGTTGGATTTGCCCTTGATCCTGCACTGGGAATCCTTATTGCGCTGGGAATTGCAGTCCAGGACATACCTGAGAACATAGCAACTATTGTTTCTGTTTATGGCTGTATTAAGAAACGGATGAAGTCATTCCTTATTCTTGTTGGGACTGTATTTTTTGAGCTGGCAGGCTTCCTGTTTGGCTATTTTGTGCTGAGGTCATCATCCAGTATTACTCTTGGCTTGTCACTTGCAGCAGCAGCAGGCATTATGATTTATCTATCAATGGAGGAGCTGATACCTGCTGCAAAGAAAGGAGGAAACCCAAGAGAGGTTGCATTTTCAATCCTGCTTGGGATTATCGTGGTGCTTGTAATGGGACTGGTTTTCTAAAACATCTTCTTGATGAGGTCAATCATTCTACAGCTGTAGCCCCATTCATTGTCATACCAGCTCAGCAGCTTCACTGTTTTTCCCATCGCACTTGTCATTCCAGAGTCAAATATGCTTGAGTGCGGGTTGCCGATGATGTCTGTGCTTACAATTGGGTCTTCAGTGTACTCTACAATGCCCTTCATCTTTCCCATGGCTGCTTTTTTCACAGCAGCGTTAATCTGTTCAGCAGTTGCAGCTTTCTTCAGAACAAATACCATGTCAGTTATAGAACCATTTACAACTGGAACTCTCATTGCAATGCCATCCATCTTACCTGCTAGTTTTGGGATAACCTTACCAATTGCCTTTGCAGCACCTGTTGTGGTTGGTATGATGTTTGCAGCAGCTGCTCGTGCCCTGCGCATGTCACTATGGTTTGCGTCCACAAGGCGCTGGTCACTTGTGTAGCCATGTACTGTTGTGATAAAGCCGTTGCTGATGCCAAACTTGTCATTGATAATTTTGACAATAGGTGCAAGGCAGTTTGTTGTGCAGGATGCATTTGAGATTATCTTCTTACTCTTAGTGAGCTTGCTGTCATTGACTCCAAGCACAAACAATGGAATATTTTCTCCTTTTGGAGGTGCGCTGAGCATTACCTTTTTTGCACCAGCTTTGATGTGCTTCTTGACATCCTTAATCTTCCTAAATATGCCAGTGCATTCCAGCACAATGTCTACCTTATGCTCTTTCCAGGGCAGCATCTCTGGGTTTCTCTCTGAGCTCAGTGCAATCTTCTTGCCATTTACAACAAGTGCTTTTTTCTGGGCCTTAACCCTACCATTAAACCTACCATGCACAGAATCATACTTGAGAAGGTGCGCTAGTGATTCAGGGCTTCCAAGGTCATTGATAGCCACGAAATTAATCCTTTTGTCTCCAACACCTGCCCTGAAGACTATCCTTCCAATTCTCCCAAAACCATTAATTGCAACTCTTACCATTAATATTCACCTCTTGATTAATAGTCTAACTTCTGAGGAATACCTATATAAACTTAACGGAAAATTATTTATACCTTCTTGCTCATGAATCATTTTATGGAAACTCTGACTCTGATAATTATAATTGCAGTTGCGGTATTGTTCTTGTTTATCGGCTATATTATTGGAAAAAAGCTCACAGATTCCCACTGGAAGCTGAATCTTGTGCCAGATATCAGAAAGCAGGCTGTAAAGCAGAGCAGGGCAGTGCTTGGCGGGCAGTTCAGTGAACAGCTGGCACCATATCTGCCAGATTTTAGGTGGAGCCCGACAGAAGTTAGATTTCTTGGCAAGCCAATTGATTTTCTGGTGTTCAAGGGCATGGATGAGAAAGATATCAAAGAGGTTGTGTTTGTTGAGGTTAAGAGCGGCGAGAGCAGCCTTAGCACGCATGAAAGAAAGCTAAGAGATGTTATTAAAAATAAGAACGTGTCCTGGGAAGAGTATAGGATTCCTGAGGATATTACAAAGAAAGACTAGCAAGGATACATTAGCATGTGAACGTTATCCTGTTGCTGATTCCGATGTTCGTTAATTCTCTCCTGGATTTGCTTTATAGCCCCATTGTCCACTCTGATTTCATTAAGATGGTCTAAAAACTTCTCTCTGACCATCTGCCTGGTTCTTATTCTGTTTGACAGGTTAAGATGACTATCACTTAATATGATTAAGGGAATTGGGTTTGTTAAGGAAGTGTATGCTTTGTTAAGGATTTCATGAAGTTTTGCACTTTGCTGTCGCAGGACATTCCTAAACTCATTGGTTGTATATCCCTGTTTTGAATATTCTGATAAGGCATTCGTTACACAGTTTGCGTAGAGCTCACTTATTGAGCTATGCCTTGCGCCATTTATTGTTGGGTTAATCATGTTATAAAATGCAGTATCGAAATTCATGTATAGTTTAATAATTTTGCTTGATTGGGACATGTAAGCAAGGCATTTTGACTTCACTTCACCTTTTTTTGCTATAATCATTGACTCAGCAAGTATATTAGCTCCTTGTAAACCTCCTAATCCAAATGCATTCAGGTCAAGGGTTTCAAAGATTATTTTATCCTTAGATTCTTCTGCCTTTTCATCAATAACATCCTCAATACTAAGAAGAAAAAGGTTCTTGTGCTTCATACCGCATAGGTAAGCTATGACATCATCATCTAACCCCGTAATGGTTTCTGGAACATATTCATACATGTTATTGGGCCTTATCTGGATTGCGTCCATAAGTTAGGATAATCTTTACTACCTTATAAAAATAACTACATTTTACATATTTTCAATATTGAAAAGAATTGAAGCAAAAAAGGGCACAAACACAGAAAAATTAATATATCAGCAGGAAAACTAACAAATAACATGGGAAAAATAAAGGTTAAGAAGCAAGAAGACTGGAAATATGAGTATACATGCCCAAAGTGCGGAACGCACTATGTCAATGCAGTTCCAGCACACTGCGGAAAATATTCTGGTCCAGGCAGTGGCTGGGAGCGCGTTATTGTTTGTACCAATTGCCATAATATAATTGGAATGGCAAGCTGTGACGGAGTTAGGCTTCTGAAGGATGTGCAAGAGGCAGAGGAAAAAGCAAAGAAACAGTCCAATGTCTAAAATAATTCTTAAAATTATCTCTTTGATTTAAATCTTGGCAGTTCCTGTCTGTCTGATTTTATTGAGATCTCTTTGTGTTTTATGTCAAATGTTTTATATGCTGGGTCTACAAGATATCTTTTATTGTTTATGAAGACTGCAGCGCAGGCATGATTAACCCTCTTTTCGTCATTATCTTTGGTGACTGTAACATATTTTGCATCAAGCCCAGCATAGCGCGCCATGACTATAAATAAATAAGCCATCTCTCCGCAAACACCCTGTTTATTCTGCGCGGGTCCTCTATAAGATGTGTGTTGGTGTTATCCTGGCTTAGATTATCCAGAGTTGTAATAAATTCAATCTGATCCTCAAGTTT
>JAFCCF010000024.1 GCA_017610325.1 Candidatus Aminicenantota bacterium
AAAAACAACTCTGAAAAGAAGAATGAGACTATAAGGCAGATTACTATAATAGTGAGTACATCAAAAGTAAATACCATCATTACCTCTTTTTTTAAATTTTACATTTAATGACTTAAATAGTTTTCCAAAATCACAATATATTTATATCAAACATCAATCACAATTACCATGGAAATCATATCTGACCTGCACATTCATGGCAGGTTTTCTAGGGCTACAAGCAAGCAGTTAAATATTGAGAATCTTGAGAAATATGCTCGGATAAAGGGTGTTAACCTGCTTGGAACAGGTGACTTTACGCATCCAGAATGGATTACAGAGCTTAAGAAAGAGCTTAAGGATGATGGAACCGGAATCCTGAGGACCAAAACTGATTTTCCCTTTGTGCTGCAGACAGAGATATCACTTGTGTACAGCCAGGGCGATAGGGGAAGGAGAGTGCACCTTGTAATTCTTGCTCCTAATTTTGGTGTTGTTGACCAAATTACTGAATATCTCAAGTCCAAAGGCAGGATTGACTATGATGGAAGGCCGATATTCAACATCAATAGTATTGAGTTTACTGAGAAATTAAAAGGAATAAGTGACAAGATTGAGTTAATCCCAGCACATATCTGGACTCCTTGGTTTGGCATGCTTGGTTCAAAGTCTGGCTTTAATTCTGTGAAAGAGTGTTTTGGAGACCAGACAAAGCACATTCATGCCCTGGAGACTGGCTTGTCATCTGACCCTCTCATGAACTGGCGCCTGAGCCAGCTAGACAAGTTCCAGATAGTTTCATCCTCTGACCTGCACTCTTTTTGGCCTTGGAGAATGGGTAGGGAAGCTACAGTATTTGAGTTTGACAAGCTAAGCTATGACCATGTGTTGAAGGCATTAAGGACAGGCGATGGGCTGAAAAAAACAATTGAGGTTGACCCTGGCTATGGTAAGTATCATTTTGACGGGCACCGCAACTGTAATGTGTCGCTTGAGCCAAGGCAGTCAAAGGAGCTGAACAACATCTGCCCAAGCTGCGGCAAGCCCCTGACAATTGGGGTGTTGAACAGGGTTGAAGAGCTTGCTGACAGAAAAGAAGGATATAAGCCAGCAGGTGCAAAAGATTACCTTACCCTGATGCCAATGTCAGAGATTATCTCAGCTATACTTGGCAAGGCAATCAGCACACAAACAGTATGGAAGGAATATTATAATATTATGAAAGCAGGAACAAGCGAGTATGATGTGGTGCTTAATGCATCCCTTGAAAAGCTGAAAGAGGCCACAAATGAGAAGATTGCACAGGCTTTGATTGACAACAGAGAAGGAAAAATAAAGGTTAAGGCCGGCTATGACGGCAAATATGGGGTTCCCCTGTTGGGAGAAGTAAAAAAGCAGCCACAGCAGGAATTCAAGATTAAGCACAAGCAAACAAGCTTGGGTGAATTCTAAGTTTATTCGACAATAAGTCTTCCGCAGGCAGTTGACTTTGTCCTGAAATCACAGAAGTCAAACTCTCCTTTGCGGTCTGGATTAATCATTGCATGGCCAAAGGTTCCTTTTGGCACCCATTCATCAATGCCTAGCTCATGGATTGTGAAAAAATCTGATTTGCCTGTGTTGACAAACTCCATATCCATGTACTTTCCTCTGTAAGCACGAATTGTATCAGGTGAATAGTGGCCTGCAGTCATTCTTATGTCAGTATTCCTTGTGTTGATAATTTCAGGCTCCTGCCTTATCACTATAATCTTTGTGACACTAAACTCTATTGTTTCATCCTGTTCAGGTATTAGCACAAGCACTGCTAGTGCCAGCACAAGAAGCACCAGCAAAAAAATAAATAATGTTTTTAGTCTCATGATTCTTACCCCCAATTAAAAAAAAATTAAAAAAATTAACAGTTTATGCCAACTATACATGGCGGCCTGTTAACGTTTTCTACAACAACGATTATTGTCTGTGAGTCTTCGGATATGTCATCAGAGACTGTGACAGTTACTTCAAAATCACCTTCATCGTCGTAGTCTGTCTGCCACTGACCATTCTCATCAAACGGTTCAGTGAACGTAAAAGTAAGGTCATCGTCATCTGCATCTGTTGCAGTTGCAGCGATTGTGATCTTATCACCTTCTTCTGCAATAATGTCGTCCAGCTTGTCAAGCACAGGTGCGTTGTTCAGCGGATTCACTGTGAGCAGGAAGGTCAGCTCGGCCTCATCCTCTCCATCTGAAGCAGTTATTGTAACCTCATAATCATTAGCATCTCCTTCCTTAGTCTTCCATTCGCCAGCATCATCAAGCGGAGCGCCATAGGTAATCACAATATCGTCACCATCTGAGTCAGTTGCTTTTGCCACAACAGTAATTATCTCACCTTCGATTAACTCAACATCTTCAATGCTCTTGATTACCGGAGCTCTGTTGACGTTTTTTATAGTGACCTTGACAGTTTCAGTTGCCTTGTTCACACCATCAGACGCAGTAACCTCAATATCATAGACTCCAGCATCATCAAAGTCAGTCTCCCAGATGCCATCCTCATCAAACGGCTCTTCAAATGTGATTGTGACTTCTTCACCTTCTGGGTCTTCTGCCTCAGCGTCAATGTATGCAATCTTGCCCTCATTCACAACAACATCCTTAATTACTGCAAACACAGGCTTTTTGTTGATAGCATTCACAATTATCTTTACTGTTATTGTATCCTTAAGGCTTCCATCGCTCACAGAGATTTTGGGGTCATATTCCCCGTCATCACCATCCTCAGTCTGCCACTTGCCATCCTTGTCCAATGGCTCCTCAAACGTTATTACCAGCTCGTCACCATCTGGGTCAGCTGCTGAAATCTCAACCTCAACAAGCTCCCCTTCTTCTACAATGATGTCATATGTGATTTCATCAATCTCAGGTGCCCTGTTCTTGTTCTTGACATTAATCTTAACATCTGTTGAAACAGAATCCATGCTATCTGATGCAGTCACAGTTACTGTGTGGATTCCTGCATCATCAAATGTGGTCTGGTATTTTGCAGAGCTCATCCAGCCAGAATATTCCACAGTTATCTCGTCACCGTCTGCATCATCTACCTTAACCAGGGGGGCAAGATCAATGAGCTCTCCTTCAGTGATTATAACATCATCAATTTCTTCAATAACTGGCTTTGCGTTCAGCGGCTCAACAACAATCTCAATCTGGAATGGGGCTGAGAATGCCTTGCCGTCTGTGGCTGTTATATTAAGAACATAGGTTCCTGCATCTCCTACTTTGGTCAGCCACTCACCTTCCTCATTTAATGGGAGACCATATATAAATTCAACTGGGTCACCATCTGGATCAGTTGCCTCCAGGTTTGCAAAAGATATAAGGTCGCCTTCAATAAACTCTGTCTTGAGTCCCCCTTCCCCTTCTTTCAGCGTAGTGGTTGTGATTATATCTGGAAGCGGAGTGACAGATATGCCCTCTTCCTCTATTACAATTATTGTCTGATTGGTCACATTTTTAGTAATGTCTTCCTGCGGCACAAGCCACTCACAACCAGCAATCAAAACAGAAACCAGTAACATAATGCATATGATAATCCCTCTTGTTTTCATATATAACCCCTCCTTTCGTGTATAATTAAATCCTCATATAAGTATATACTAATCTATACCCCAACTCATATATAAACTTTTTGGTGAGAACATGAGTTGTTCATAATGGAGTAGAAACCACCCCTCAGGGACGGAAAACCGTTAGATTTATAAGGGGATTGGGACTTCCTGCGGTTTATGACTAATGAACCCACCTTTAGGGAAGCAAAGGCACATGTATGGAAAGAAGACTTTGCAATTGTAAAGGCAAAAAAGCCCATGGTAGGTGCATTTGCAGTTATTAAAGATAAAGTAGAGACTACTGTTGTTATTGACCAGACAAAGATTAATGATAAGGATGCGATAAAAGCTGAGCTGAACTTCAAGCTTATTACCTTTGACATGGTGCTCCCATTAGGATTGGTTGGCTTCTTAGCTAAAGTTGCCAAGGCACTTGCTGAAAAGAAGATTAGCATATTTTCTATTGCTGCTTACTCAACTGACCACATTCTTGTAAAAAAAGATAAAATAGGAACAGCAGCCAAAGCTCTTGAAAAGCTTGGCTTTGAAGTTAAGGGGTTATAGGTTCTTAGTTAGCTCTACTGCAGCTTGCTTAATATCATCTGCTTTGTAGATTCCCCTGCCAACTATTGCATGGAAGAATTCTCCAGCAGCTTTACCACCCTCGCTTATTTGTCCCCCCTGTGCTACAAATCCAGGCGCATAAAACACAGGTGTTATGCCTAATTTCTGAAGCGCATTACTTATCCTTACAATATCTTTAGGCCTGTTTCCAGGCACAACAAAGTCTGAGATGCCCATTTCCGCTGCAATCCTGTACATCTCCATTGGGGCACTGTCTCTAAGAAAACCACCTTCACTTCCAATATATTTTGGGTGCGTCATTAGGCCGCCAACAATAACATTTATGCCATTGTTATTTGCTGCATTAATCCATGTTTTTTCAGCAGCTGGACCTGCCATTGGAAACATAATCATGGTGTTTATTCCAGCACCATACACTGCCTGCGTGAACTCATCTGCCCAGTCAGGATGAGCAGTTGCAGCTTTTTGATGGTCATAAATCAAAACCTTGCTTGAGCCTTCACCAAGGATTTTTTTTGCTGTCTCCACAACTATTTCAAGCCCATAAGGCATTACATCAATTGCATTCATCTCTTTGAGCCCGCGTACATATCCATCATCTCTTGTCAGGAGCTCAGCATAAAGGGATGTAGCATCTACAATACCCTTTAATAGAGTTGGAACCTTTTTTGGTACGATGAATTTGGTTACACCTTTTTGTATTGCTAATTCTATCATGTTTTCAACTGCAGCAGGTGTTATATATCCTCCATTTGTGGACAGGTAATCCTCGTTACCGAGATCTGGCTCTACAATAACATCAATATTATGGTCTTTAGCAGCATCAAGCCATTTACCAAATGTTGCAGGACCTGTTAATGGTGATAGCACAGCTCCCTTTACTCTACCTTCGAGAGCACTCATAAACTTTTCTCCAACATCTGGAATGTCTGTACAGCCGCTAAGATGATTGTAGTAGGCATTTTTTGGATCATGCGTAAAATCTGCCAGTGCATCATCAAGGCCAAGGTTTAACATAAGGTCAAATCCAACCTTATAGCCGCCAATACCTTCAACATCCTTTGTTCCTTCAAGTATTTGAACAAATGTCTCAACTGGCACATCACATGCTGGTATAACGCTTCTGTCCTGATCAATTATCCTGCTCATTTTTTATCACCTGCTGTGTGTTTCAATTATCTGTTCCAAGCGTTGCCCGTACACGTCAAACACCTCTCTCTCCAGATCTTCCATAACTTTTGGATTATTTTCAAAGAAATCAGGGTATGCAACTGTCGCAAACTTGATTCCCTTGCTAATGACCTTTTCTGGGTCTGCTTTTGGGTCAAAGAATTGTACAAAGTCTGAGATGCCCTGTTCTAGCATCATATTTTCTCCATACCCTAACCAGTCCCGGGCATATTTCTTAGCTTCCTCAAACTCTTCTCTTGTCTTGATTGTTCCATCCTCAAACCTTCTGTCCATAAAAGCCTCATCTGCATATATTAATGCATGTGCATCAATGCCTTGCTTGGCAAGGTTTTGTCTTCCTCCCTGCAAACGGTCAAAGTAGGCCATCTGGTGGTTTGCTTTGCAATTAAGATTCCAAAGTGTAGGAAACCAACCTGTTTTTTTTCCTGCCCTGTCATCATATGAGCTTGAACCAATTGTCACCAAATCTGGCACATGATAATTAAAACGCCTGAATTTTGGTGCTTCATCAGTACCAGCTCGTTCAGCCCCAGGAATTAAGTATTCAGTGCTACCGTCCTTGAAGATAGTGATATGTGGTATATTCAGACGCTTTGCAACAGGCCCAGAGAATATCCAGTCCCTGGTTTGTCCCCCAGATATAGAAAATCTGTTTTCTCCACCAACTTTTGCTGTATCAAAGACAGGCTTAATCCTGTCAGCCATCATATCAATGATGTGCGCAAAGTCAGGATTGTTCTTGTATACTTCTATCGCCAGCTTAATCATTCCAGCTGGATCATTCTTGTATTTAGACCATTCATCAGTGCCCAGCACCTTTTCGCTGTTTGCAAAATATATCAGAATATGTCCTCCAGCACCCAGCCTTGGCGTCACCATGTTAAAGCCGTTATTAGCTACAAGTGGTGCCTCTGCCCTTAGAATATCCTTATCCATTATTATCCCCCCAAATATGTTTTTAAGTTTATTTGGAGCTTAGGTTAATATATTTTTCTATTCTAGAATAGTTACAATCTGGAGAAAGAAAAATAAATAAAAAAATAAGAATTAAACCAGCTTCAGCTTTCCGATGATTGCATCAACCTTGTCTTCCTCGTCAGGTCCAATGCCAACGCATGTCAGGGTTCCTGGAGCAATGCATGTCTTGCCAGCATCTGTTATTGTTGCTGTTGTCAATCCGTCGTCTTTTGCTGCTTGGTTGAGCTGCAGCAGCTCTTTCTTGTCAGCTGCCTTCACAACAATTTTCATCTGGCCTTCTTTGCGCCACTCCTTAACCTTATCCTTGTCACTTCGAAGCACTGCTTCAACAGCTGCATGAGAAGCTTGAGCTGCCATCTTGCCTTTTGGCAGCTTTAAATCTGCTCTGACAACAATTGCCTGCTTCATTTCTTCTTGGTATTTGCTTTGAGATATTCAAGCAGCTCTGTTGGTACTGGCAATATCAATGTTGAGTTTTTCTCGCTTGCAACATCGCTCATTGTCTGGAACAACCTCAGCTGAAGTGCAGCTGGCTCTTTGCCGATTATTCTGCCTGCTTCTGCAAGCTTCTGAGCAGCCTGCTGCTCTCCAAGTGCAAGGATAACGCGTGCCCTCCTGTCTCTCTCAGACTCTGCCTGTCTTGCCATAGCTCGCTTCATAGTATCTGGAAGCTCAATATCCTTGATTTCAATCTTTGTAACCTTGATTCCCCATGGGTCAGTTTCCTTGTCAACAATCTCCTGAATCTTATCAGATACCTGGTCACGCTGCTGTAGAATCTCGTCAAGCTCAAACTCGCCAATTATATTTCTCATAGTTGTCTGTGCTAGCTGGGAAACAGCAAACATATACTGCTCAACCTCAATAACTGCCTTGTCTGCATTCAGAACCTTGAAATACAAAACAGCATTGACCTTAATAGTAACATTATCCTTTGACACACAATCCTGCGAAGGAACATCAACAGTTTTGATTCTGATGTCAATCTTCTGCCAAGTTTGGATAATAGAAAACACAAACCTTAGTCCTGGCTTTTTGATACCAGTAAACCTGCCTAATGTAAATACAACACCGCGTTCATATTCATTGATAATCTTTATGCTTGAAATAATGTACAGTACAATAACCATAAGTATTCCTGAACCAAAATATGCCATATTAATCACCCCAGCAAAGAAAACAGATTATTAGTATTTAAATGTATCGCTCTTATTTCAGAGTTAGGTTATAGAATACATATCCATTATACTGGACAAGCAAGTCAAAATCATAATCTTCCCTGAGCCCAGCTTCAAAGTTCTCATGTTCTTCTTTAGTGAGCCATCCACCCAACAGACCTTTATACAGAACAAAGTTGTTTTCAGGTTCCAGGATTTTTCTGTATCTGATAAATTGCTCTGACCTGATAGATTTTCTATGTGTTGACGCTATAATCATAGGGGGATTATCAGTAATGATATAAACATCCTTGGGAATCTTATCCTGCACTTCCAGAATAAACTTGTATTCCTCGTAGTGACTCCCCCGCTTTGCCAAAACAAAACCATTTGTAGGCAATAGGGTTGCAAGATATAATATAATAATAAGTACAATTACAAGCTTCTTGTCCATGCGAAACTTTTCAAAAACAAAATCAATTCCGCAAACAGAAAAAAACAGCAGAGGAACATAAAGTATAAGACTGTACCTGATTGAATCTGGGAATCCAAGGAAGTCACCTTTCTGAAAAGTTGTGAACATGAGGAAAAACAAAAGAAAGAAAGACAGGTAATAATAGAATCTTTTCTTATCCTTGGAGTAAATCTGGAATGCGCCAAGGATGACAAGCAAAGGGAAAAATATAGAGTTATAGCTGTAGTTGCGGAAAAACATCAGGTTTGGAATAAAATAGTTCTTTAGGTGGCCAAGCTTTATGGCAAAACTGTCAATCCAGCCATCTGGCCTTATGACATTCCTTGAATGATTCCATAGCTGGGCTAACGGAACAAGCATTGCAGCAAATACAAGCCCAGCGATTATATATTTTATTTTGAACAATTCCTTTATCCCCTTACCTAACCTGAGCCAGGCATATAACAACAAGACTGGAATGAGCAGGATGTTTTCAACCCTGATATTAACTGCATACAAAAGCGTTGCAAGAAGCAGCAGGAAAACAGCGTACCTCCTCTTGGCTAGAAAAATCTCAAGGAACAGCATTACAAGCAGCACAAAGAACACAGAGCTTATGTTCAGGGCATTTGTTCCTGAGAATTTAAGATGAACCGGAATAAACGTGAACATGAATGAGCCAAGCAGTGCATAGGTCTGGTTCTTGAACATCATATAGGTAACCAGGAACACAAACATAATTGACAGACTTGCAAGCACAGCATTAAGGTTAAAGGCAACCCCCTCTGAGTCACCAAAGAACATGAACATATAACTTAACAGGGTATGGTATCCTCCGGGCCACTGCCTAAGGTCACATGAGCTGCATTCTGTGTTAGAGCCCATAAGACAGCGGCACATCTCCCCAGAGTACAAGATGTTCTGCGCAATATTGATATGCAGGTACTCGTCATTGTATACATAATGCGTGTGCGGTACATACCACGTCCTGAGTCCAAACCCAAGCAGGAATATCAAAAGCAGGATAAACCATGTGTTTCTCTTCACAGACTTGAATGGCCTGGCTAGGGCTTTGAAATTGTAGATGATTAAACTAATAATAATCACAAGAAGAATCTTCATCAAAATCGGGTAGAATGTGATTAGGTTTAGCATCAACCAGAACAAAGAAGAGTACCCTTTTATATTTTTCTAAACTTTTAGAACTTTTCCATCAACTTTAATGATTGGATACTTGAAGACCTGGTCAAGGTGCACAATGGTCTTGATATTCCCGCCAAACCAGTAATTGCTTCCCATTGCAATGTGCGCTGTCCTCCAGGTTTTTTCATTGATAATGGTTGGGCCAAGGAACCTTGACCTTGGATTTGTGCCTATACCAAACTCGCAGACTTTTCTGATGCGCTGAGGATACTTGGCATGCTTCATCACAAGCTGGAGGGAGTTCTCAAGCACCTTTGCACCAGCTCCACCGTAAATATTTGTGACTGTTCCATTCTCAACCTCAAGAGTGACAGGACGCTTCAGAAAATATGTCTTGTCTGGTGTTCTCATTGAGCCGTCAATCACAACCTTTCCATTAACCCCATCTATATTAGGTGCAATATACACCTCACCTGCTGGCAGATTGCCTCCAGTGCCATTGTTCCTGTAGATTCCTGAGTTATTGATTGCTTTCATACCATCAATGTTAATAATGAGGTCAGTACCTGCAAGCGTTGTTACATGAATCTGCTTGCCGTTGTCAAGCACAGACTTTATTCTGTTGCCTACCCTGTTCAACAGCCTATAATCAACATCTATCAGGTCAAGGATTGAATAAAAATAGTCGGTCTTTGTGTGACCCAGGTTTGTTGCAGATAGGAATTTGTGCTTTTTGTTCTTTGCAAACTTCCTGAAGCTCTTTCCAATTGAACCTAAGCTGCCAATCTTGCCAGATGGACAGAGGATTATAGTGCTTTTGTTGCTAAGCCTAGCCAACTTATCAACTACCTGTTTGTTTGCTTCACCTTTTACAAACTTTGGATTCTGCATTACAATGTCAACATCGATGTTGAGGTCTTTTGCAGCAAGGTAATAACAACCAGCTAATAGGGGTGCAATTCTTCGTGCTGGATTACCCCAATCGCTTATGATAAGAACTTTCTCATCCTTGATGCCAAGGCACTCAGTATAAATCTTTTTAAAAATATGGTAGCTTCCATTTATAATGTCAGCTAAGCCTTTCTGTTTAAGCCATTCAAAAAACTTTTTTTCTTCCATTTTATCAATATACAAAAGACTATACTAATATATTAATTTCAATTAGCTGATATTTATATCTTTTGGTTTTGTCAAGAACCACCAGTTCTTGACGCTCAGGATTCCACCAATTATTTGTGGTTCTTGAGCACACAGATTCCCCTCAACCACCAATAATCAGATTGGTGGAATGCTGTTGTTTAATCAGAAAATTATATATACACAAGAAACTACAATAAGTTAAAGGGAGGTAAAGATGGCAAATGATAATCGCGTATTACTGATTAAAACCCTACTAATTCTTCTTGCAGTTGTTATAATCGCTCTTGTTTTCAAACTTATGGGTGTTGGCTCTACTAATCTGTTTTATCCTTTACTGATAATTATTATTATGCTTATCCTAATTTTTGGCGCTCTTGTTTTTCACATGAGCTTGCTTTTCAGACCAATTAAACATGAGCAACTCAAGTCTGACACCAAGGTGTTTAAGCCTGCAAAGGTAGACAAGAAATCTCTTGCAGATGAAGAGGAAAAACTATTTGGTGAGATAAACAGTAGGCTGGACAAGATTTGAAAAAAGGAATATTTTTGTCTCTGAGTCATCAGAATTTTTTTTCGAAAGTTATATATAGGAGTTAAATCTAAATTAGGATATAAAAGGCGGTGAAATTTACTCATGAAACGAGGTTTATTTTGGTTTTTGATTGTACTGTTACTAGTCAGTGTTCTAAGTGTTAGCTCTAGTGAAGATTTTTATGTAATCCCTGATTCAACTGATGCTGATATATTTCCTGATGAGGAAGCTGTCTTTAATATCCGTGTTATAAACAACATGGAAAATGATGTCAAGTTTCAGTTTAAGTTTGGTGCAGAGGTTGACTGGATTATTGATACAATACCGGTTGAGGCATATTACACCGGTGTTGACAGAAAATCATTTGAAGATGTCGAAGTTTCAATCAGGCCAAAAAATTATGTTCCAATGGGAAGGCATAGGGTTAGAATTACAATCAAGAACACCAAGACAGGAGAGAACAAAGTAATTGATTTCAATATTCTCATTAAGCCAATGGAGTGGAAGAAATTCCTTCCAAATGTACAGCTCAAGATTGACATGGATAATGATATTGATCCAAGAAAAGCAACAATGATTAAGATTGACCTGAAGAATCTTAACACATTCAATATCACTAACCTGGGGCTTACGCTGAATAGCCAGCTTATACATGAGGAGAAAATCATTGACCTGCCTGGAATATCAAAGGCCTCGGAAGGGTTCCTCATCAAGCTCGATGAAACTCAGCAACCAATTGATGATGTGCTTAGAGTTGTGGCATCTGTGACGCATAATAATAGATCCTATGTGTGGGAACTAGAAGAAAAATATGAAGTTATCTCTTATGCAGACCTTGGTGAGAACTCCAGTGTTGAAAAGAGCTTCCTGAAAACCCAGGAGACCATTGTTCTGACTAATGATGGTAATATTGCAAAGGACTTTGAGATTATACGCCAGGCATCATTCTTCCAGAGATTGTTCACGGGAACAACGCCAAAGGCTGGCCTGCTCAAGACAGCTGACGGAGCTTTCCTGTTCTGGAAAATTGCACTCGAGCCGCAGCAGGAAGTAACCATAATTATCAAGAAAAGTTACAGGGGCATATTTATTATTGCTATCATCGCATTGCTGATGATTATTTTATACTATAGATACAGGTCTCCTGTGCTTATCAAGAAGCAGGTTACGCAGGTTGGCACAAGCGAGGGAGGCATTTCAGAGCTTAAGGTAATCCTGCATCTCAAGAGCAGGACCCGCAAGATGATTGAGTCAATGCATGTGATTGACAAAATCCCTCACATTGCAGAGATAGGCGACGAATTTACAGTTGGAACTATAAAACCAACAAAGATAACAAAGACAACCAAGAAAGGCACATTGGTGAGATGGGACATACCAACCCTTGACCCATATGAGGAAAGGATTATAACCTACAAGGTCAAGTCAAAGCTCAGCATAATTGGGGGCATTGTGCTGCCACCAGCACTTATCAAGTTTGAAAAGAAAGGCGGCAAAGAAGTAAGGGCAAGAAGCAACAGGGTTACTTTGGAGATTTAGATGTTTTTTCTTATTTGGATTTCTATCTTTGGCTTTTTATCTTTTTGCACAGCATAATGCAGCTCTGCAAACCAGTTCTTTGGAAGCATATACTTTACTGCAACACGAAACTCATGGCCTTTGTTTGAGTGCCTTGTTCCAGCACCAATTCTTAGGTTTTTTGCAACCCTTACTCCTGCAAGTGTGCCTATATAATACTGGTTTGGCACATCATTGCCTTCCCTGTCTTTTCCAACCAGCTTGTACTGCGCTGCAACAGATAACTCGCCCCAGTAATTCTTTGGCCTGAGTGTTGCAAAAAGGCCATATGTGAATACATGTGCACCTGAGCTGTTCTCTCCGCTTGGTATAGTTACACCAATGTGGGGCATCAAGTTTATTGTGCCCTGCACAGGAAGCGCAGCTGCAATAAATGTTGCATCTCCTGCTTTCTTATTTGTCCAGTCATACGGCAGCACAGCAACAATACCCATCTCCTTGCTGAAATACTTTGGAATGAAAATTGTTGAAAGCATGTCCTGATAATTAAGCCGAAGCTCGAGCTGCCTGCCTGTTGGCGGGCGAATTCCTTTTGCAAAGTCATCTGCAACTACATTCTTCGGAGCAAATGTCAATGCAAGCGCAGCTGCACCTATCATAAAGTATCTCTTCAAGCTATGGATTTTTTCTGTTAGCGTCATAACCACCATTAAATAGTAACTATATATAAAGGTTCGTGGTATTGTAACAACACCATTAAATTTAAATACTAGTTATGTTGTTGTATAATTGTATGCCAGAGGAGATGTTGAGAAAGCTTGGACTCTCTGAAGGAGAGATTAAGATATATGAAATCCTGCTGGATTTGGGAAAATCGCCAGTAAACAAAATTCACGAGCGCACTGGAATCGAGCGCAGGAACATATATGATATACTCAATAAGTTAACTGAGCGTGGTCTTGTTGCTTATATAATGGAGAACAAGAAGAGGTTCTTCCACTTGGCACATCCAAGGAATATCCTAGGCTATATTGAGGAAAAAAAGGGTCAACTGGATGATATTGAATCTGACATAAAAAAGCAGATACCAGAGCTTGTCAAAAAGTATGAGTTTACAAAGCCAGCAATCAATGCTGAGATATTCAGGGGACCAAGCGGCATGAAGGCTGCATGGGAGGATTTCCTGAGTGCAAAGGAGAATTATTGGATAGGCTCAGCAAGATATATCCCAAATGCGTTTCCAATTTGGTGGCAGAACTACAACAACAGGAGAATTAAGAAAAAGGTTTACTGGTGGAACATATTCAGGCATGAAATGAAAGGCAAGATAAAATGTCTTCCTCATGAATCTGTAAAGTTCCTGCCAAAGGAGTGGAGCGGCAACCCAACTATAATTGGTATATATGGAAACAAGGTTATTAATTTTCTCGCAGGCAAAGAGATGTTTGCGTTTGTAATTGAGAGCAAGGAACTTGCAGAAGACTATAAGCTGTTTCACAAGTATCTGTGGGATAAGGTTTGCACTTTATAAAGATTTAAATATAACTTACCCTACTCTATTGTAAAAAGGGGTTAGAAATCCCTATGATTTCTAGGGAATTGGAGGTTTCAGAAAATGCAAAATGAATCAAGTGAACTAACAGATGTTTTGAAGTCAATGCCATATCCTGGAAGAGCTTTTGTTCTAGGCAAGACAAGGGATG
>JAFCCF010000062.1 GCA_017610325.1 Candidatus Aminicenantota bacterium
CCTAATATATTAAAATTAAAGCCGCAAAAAGGCAACCATGTACTTGTTTACCAGACCCAACCCTCATATAATCAACTTCCTGCAATATTAAAGTCAGTAAATCAAAAATATATCATATATGGCCACAACAAAGATGAGAAAGATGAAAATCTGATTTACAAAAGGTTCAATGAAGATGAGTTTTTTGATGACCTTGCAGATTGCAAGGCAGTAATCATGAACGGTAGCTTTACTTTGATGACTGAAGCGATTTATCTTGGGAAGCCAATTTTGTCTGTGCCGATTAAAGGTACGTATGAGCAGTTTCTGAATTCGATTGATGTTGACAAACTTGGCTATGGTAAATACTGCAAAAAGCTTAGCAAAGCAGCTATTGAAGCATTCATGAACAACCTGGATAAATATGAAATAAAACTTGCAGGCTACAACCAAAATGAAACTTTAGCTGTAGCGAAGAAAATAAGTAACCTTATTACTAAATTTGTAAGACAAAAAACCAAAGTAGTATAAATATGCACACGGGGTTATAAAAAATGGAACAGATAAAATACATTGGCATGTATGATCTAGATGGCAAAGATGTTAACCAGGTCATGAAAATTTCTGAAGAGCAGTTTACAAAGATACAAGTGCTTGTGCCGAACATCTCTTCGCTGATTGTGCACTTGAAGACGCATCCAAAAGCTGGCAACAGAAAAAAATATTCCGTTAATGTTAAGGCAGTTGCTGCAAACAACACATTTACCTCAAAGCACGACGATTGGAGAGCGGAGGATGTTGTGAGAAAAGCACTGAAAAAGCTCGAAAAAGAACTTGTGCATAAGTTCAGAAAAGATTAGGTAGGTACTTGAGGTCTGCAAATCATTATCCAGTCTAGTTCACAGGTGCTTTCTTTGAATATTCCGCCGTCACCATGCTCCCACCAGAGGTCAGTAGCTTTCCAGTTGTCAGGGAAGCGTAAGTTAGAGGTTATATACTGTTCGTCAACATACAGGTCAACAGTTCTGTCGCTCCAATTAATTTCCCTCAATGAGAATGTATAGAAGGTCTTATTTTGTATTGATTCATTGTATTCCCACTCTGTTGGACCTATCCACGCTATTTTATCATCGCGAATCCCTGCTCCAATCCCCCTGAGCCCGCCACGCATTTGCAGGTAGCATGAGGTAAAGGTGCCGGAGTTGTTCAGCTGCCGGAATCTGTAGTCAACCCTGACATAATGTTTAGGATTGCCCCATTTCTTGATTACTGCACTGTCCTGCCTTGTTTCCAGCAGAAGGCGGCTGTTTTTAATACTTGCAATGCATTCTGGACCGCACAGGGTTGTTTCATTCTTAACAAAACCCCATACCCGGCCATTTGGTCTTTGGAATGTGTCAAGAAACTTGCAATGCAGTGTGGTGGTCTGGGTAGTTTCTGTTGTAGTGGTGGTGATTGTAGTTGTTGTTTCAGCTGGCATAGAAACTGTAGTTGTGGTGGATACTATTGTTGTAGTTGTGGTGGTGATTGTAGTTGTTGTTTCAGCTGGCATAGAAACTGTAGTTGTGGTGGCGTCTTTTGTGTGAGCATACACTGAACAAATAGAAGGACAGCAGTCAAATAAAGAATACTCAGCCAGCACGCAATCACTGTCCTGGGTGCAAGAACCTGTATTTTCAAATAATTGCGACCACTCTTCGTCTGTCAAATCAGGCTGGCAGCCAGCAAGAATTACCAGAGTAAGGCAGAATACTAGAATCACCACAATTTTTTCCATCTATGATTATAAATAGTATAGCTTATATTTATATGTTAAGAAAAAACCGCAATTATTTCCTTGCTTTTTCTAGCTTGCCGCCGAGAAGTGCTGGCAAACTCTGGTCATTGACCTTTTTGACGCACCATCTAACACCTGGAATATCTCCCTTTGCACGCCCCATCTTTCCGCCAATACACTCGATAACAACCTCGTCGTGCTCGTCAATGAGCTTTGTTGCACCGTCACCTGGCACAAATGCAGTCACCTGCTTGCCGTTCTTAACAAGCTGGACACGAACACACTTCCTCATAGCAGAGTTTGGCTGTTTTGCCTCAAGCTGGACCTTTTCAAGAACTAATGCCTTTGCCTGGGATGCTCCTCCAAGCGGATCTGATTTCTTCTTTAGGTTGCGAACCCTCTTGACATATTTTATATCCTTCCATCTACTCTTTCTTCGCCTTTCCTTGAGCTTTTTCCCAGCACTTAGTCCAGATGGCTTGTTTCCCATTTTATCTTACTTTTATTGAATCTATATCAAAATAACGCTTCACAATCGACTCAATCTCCCTAAGATTACGGGCATCCCTGCCGATCATAAGGCCCTTTGTTTTTGTGTCTTTACCGGTTATTATTACAGTCTTGTCTTCCTGCTCAACATCAGTAACCTCCACTGGTAAAACCAGGTTCCTGACAAACTGTAACAAATCGGGGTTAAATTCTACTATTTTAATCTTTCTATTAATCATGGTGGTTATCTTCTTGGCATTTACACCCTTCTTTCCGATAGCAATGCTTATCTGGGCTGGTTGTACAATAAATATCATATTGTTATTCTGGTCAGTTATACAATCCTTTAGCTTAGCGCGAGTTACCCTCTCAAAAAGGGACATAAATTTTATTAGTGTGCTATCATACTTAATTCTCAAATTATTGCACCTTTAATAACCCAATAACAGAAATCGAGAACGGTTTTTTGCAAACAACACCTAATTCTTCATTGGACTGCTCCAAGCCAACAACCTCAACACCAGCAATCCCTGTATAATGTTCAATATCTTCCTTGACATCCGCAGAACAGTTTGAGGTCACATAGACTTTTTCAAGCTTCCCTATCTTCAGGTTTTTCAGAGTAGCTTCTGCCCCAATAATCAGTTGGTTTGTTTCAAGATTTTTCTTTATTTCTTCTAAACTATCCATCTTAATCACTTCTTCTCCTTTGTAACAAGTGAAGGCAGCCCTGTTCCAACAGGAACTGTCTGGTTTAACATGACATTTTCAATAACACTGCTCAGCTTGTCCTTCTCGCCTACCATTGCAGCTTCAATAATGTGCCTAATTGGTGTCTCAAATGAGGCCCTGGCAAGCACGCTTGATTTCTGGCTGATAACTCCATATCTTGTGACACCCTGCACAATGCCGTTTACGCACATTGTGTCAGCCACAAGCATTATATGTCGAACATCAATGTTAAGGCCCTGCCTTTCAATAACTTTGAACACTTCATTGATTATAGACTGCCTTGCAGCTTCTATTCCTAGCACATTTGCGATCTCAAATATGTCATTTGAGGTTGTTCTCTTAAAGTCAACAAAGTCTTTCTTGATTAGATCCTTAAGATTTGTTCCTGCAGTGATAATCACAAACTCGTTCTCTCTTTTAATTGGCAGCACCTGTGTGATTCCCTTCACACCTTTAACTGGGATATCTTTGATTTTCTCTTTAATCTTGTATATTTCGTTTAGGTTCTCTTCTTTGCCTCTGAGCTTAAACACAAACCTATCCTTTACAAATTTTATTGTGTTTTTCTTTTTTATGCCTTTCTCAATCTTCTTTGCAAGCACTGAATTGGTCAGGCCAAGCTCCTGCATCTTTTGCTTGTGGGGTATTATTTCCACAGTTGAGTCTGCAACATTTATCACAAACTCTGAAACAGCATCTTTAACAGTTGATTCCTTTAATGATTGTGCTATCTTTCTTATGTCTTTTCCCTTGCTGTAAGGCGATTTGAGAAACACTTCCATCATAGGTGTGGACGGATTTTGTCTTCCATCAAGTATCTCAATAATCCTTGGCAGACCCATTGTCACGTTCATCTCTGCAACTCCGGCAAAATGAAATGTGTTCAGGGTCATCTGTGTACCTGGCTCACCAATTGATTCCGCACCTACAATACCAACGCATTCCCCCGGCTCAACCTTGGCTCTTTTGTACTCCATTGCCACAGTCTCAAGTATCTTTTTTAGCTTTGCCTGGGATATACCCTTTGGTAGGTTTTCCTTTACCTCATCCATTAGGTGTTTTGGTATATCTTTTTCATATGGTTTGAATATGCTCATAATTATCAACCTATTATCATAACATGCTCGATTATCTTCTTTATATCTAGTATTCCTTTCTCGCTCTTTGAAACATCAATGCTGTCTTCTCCGTAGGTAAACTGCACAATTTTCTTGCTTGCGTCCCTTACAGTTTCATCATACTCTACTTTAAGATCCTGCATTGCATTGGATAGTCTCCTGTAGAGATAACCTGACTTTGGTGTTCTCAGCGCAGTATCCATAAGGCTGTCTCTTCCAGTCATGCCCATAAAGAAAAATTCATGCGGCTTTAGCCCGTTTTTGAAGCCATTCTTGATAAAGCCGTGGGCGTCTGAGCCAAGGTCGTCTCTCTTGAAGAATGATAAGGTCCTCTTTGAGAATCCTTTTTCTATTCTCCGGCCACGCATAGCTTGCTGGCCAACACATGCAGCCATCTGCGCGAGGTTAAGCAGATTGCCCCTTGCACCTGACTGTGCCATAATCAGTGTGTGTGAATCCTTTGCAGCCTGTTGCTCAACAACTGTACCTGTTTGGTTTCTAGCTTTGTTCAGTAATTCTAGTATCTTAAGCTCTAGTGTTTCTTTAACTGTTCTTCCAGGGAATGCCTCAAACCTTCCAGTCCTGTACAAGCTAATCAGGCCCTGTACATCCTGTTCTGCTTTGTTAAGTATATCCTTAATCTTCTCCCTGGCACTCTTTGGCAGATCAGTGTCAGATATGCCTAATGAGAACCCGCGCTTGTTTAGCACCTCAATACCAAGCTTAAACACCTTTCCAATGAAATCAAGAGTAATGTCATTTCCATACTGCTTGTGGAAGCTCCTGAATAGCATTCCTGTATCCTCTCCAATGCTGTTCCGGTCGATTATTCCTGACAACAGCTTCCCTTCCTTGACGATTAACCGTGCGTCTAAGTTGCATTTGTTATTCTTAAAGCGCTCGCAGGTCTTGCAAACTGCTGTTGGTGCAATGCATGCCTTGCTCCTGCCAATATAGCTATAATCCTTAGGCAGAATGGCTGAGAAAACGTCCTTTCCTGTCAGTACATTTTTCCTGCTCAGTGCTGAGAAATTATCAACGCCAATAGCAAACAGAAGGTCTATTGCCTCTGCCCTTGTGAATTCCATCTCTTTGGTGAGCAGGAAATTGCCAGATATTGCATCTTGTATACATCCCATTACACTCAGACCAAACTTAGGGCTTATAAGCTGCGTCTGCACTTCCATAAGGTATTCTGCTTCTGCCCTTGCCTCCTCTGTCTGTGGGATGTGCAGGTTCATCTCGTCTCCGTCAAAATCTGCATTATACGGATGGCATACAGCTGGATTAATCCTGAATGTCTTACCAGGCAGCACCTTTACCCTATGGCACATCATGCTCATCCTG
>JAFCCF010000025.1 GCA_017610325.1 Candidatus Aminicenantota bacterium
ACCCATCAAACCAATCTTTGGATAACCAAGGCGTTTTACAAAGTTTATTGCTCTGAGTGCATCATCAACAACTTCTTCAGGTGTTGCTTCTTCAATATTTCCATCACTCTCACCATGCCCATAGAAGTCAAAGCGAAACACAGAAAGTCCATGTTTGTTCAGCATCTCCTGCAAACTGATATATGTTCGCCTTTCCTTGTTTGAATTCCTGCCATGGCATAGCACAATGATTGGCTTGCCCTTATCCCCAGTTAAATTTGACAATATTCCGCATAGCCTGTCTCCTTTGCTGTTCTTAAAAAAAAGTTTTTGGTGCATATTTTATGGGGATACTTGTTCTCTTTTTAATTTTTCCGAAAACTTATAGAAAGCTAGGCTTTCTAAAGTTCCGGAATTCCTTAGAATTCCGAAAACTTTATATAAAGATTAGAGTATAGATAATGACATCACAATAAAAGAGGGGATTAAATGGCAGATGATGATTATGATCTCATGCCTCATAAGCAGATAAAGGAGTTGCAGAAAGAGGTCGAGAGGTTAAAAAAGCTCCCATTTGGAAAGGGAAAGTCAGGCAAAGACCTTGTTGATTCTGTTGATGCTTTAAATTCTAGCATAAACAAGCTTATTGAAATATTTGGGACTGCTACCAAGGAACTTGTCAAGCAGGAGCCAAGGTCAGTCGCGGTAAAGAAAATTGCAAAGGTAGAAGATCATCCTGTGATGGGCAAGATTGAGGAGCTCATTGACCAGAATAAGATAATTGCAGAAGCTCTCTTGGCTGTTGCAAACAAGGTCAAGGACTTAAAAACAGAGCCAAAGCAGGCTAAGAAAAAAGAAGAGGTTGTTAAGGAACCAATAAAGCTGCAGACGAGAGCAGTGAGGCCAAGGTTTGAACAGCTTGAGCCAAGACCAAGGTTTGTTCCGCCAATGCAGACCCCTTACCAGCAAGGTTCGCCGCTGCCATTTAATGATGTGCCAACCGGAGCACCAATCCCACCAGACAGGATGGCTGCAACTGGATTGAAACCGCCAATCCCAGAACCAGTACCTCCACTTCCAGAGCTTCCAAAGATAGAAAGGGGAGGCGCACCAGTAACAGGAGAACCGCCAAAGAAAAAGGGCCTGTTTCACTTTAAATGATGATTAATTCTATAGATAGGGACAAACTAACTAATTTTGTGAGAGATATAGGTATAGCTACTGAGAACATTTCCCTGCGCGAAGAAATGCAGGGCATTAAAACAAGGAGAACAATAAGGCACGAAATCGAAGCAAAGCCAAAGATTGAAAAAAAGGTCGACAAGAACAAGAAAGAAATCGAGAAACTTAAACAGAGCATCAAAAAAATTGAAAAGATGTTCAAAGCATCGCAAAAAAAGAAACATGATAAAAAAGTAGCAAATAGAATCAAGTTTAAGCTCGGCGTTCTACAGCACAGGCTAAAAGATTTAGAAAAAAAGAAATAACAGCTAATGTGCTGCTTGAATATTGGTTTTATTAACAAAAAGAACCAGTTGTACTATTATGTGGTAGTTAAATTTATAAACTCTAATCTATCCCCGATATACCATGTCGGCAAAACCATTAGTAACAGTGCTGATTACAGCATATAATTCAAATGCATCATATTTAAATCAAGCTGTAAAAAGTGCTATTAACCAGGATTATTCAAATCTAGAAATATTATTAATTGATGATGGATCCACCCCAAAGTTAGATAAACTTTTAGAAGATAGAAAACATCCAAAATTAAGATATAAGTTCATAGAACATAACGGATTACCTTTTGGATTAATAAAAGGAATACAAGAAGCAAATGGAAAATATATTGCAATCCTGGATCACGACGATATTCTAACAGAAGACAGCATTGGAAAAAGAGTAGAAAAAATAGAAAAAGAAAAGGTTGGCCTGATATATGGTGACTTAGATTTCATTGATGGGGATAATAAAGTTTATTCCTGCAGAAGGTTTAAAGATTATCCTAGTATAGGAAATTTTGTTAACGCCTTACTAAGCAACATTGTTACTCCATTAAAACATATTGGAGTTATGTTTAACAAAGAAGCAATTATTAAATCAGGTAACTATGATTCTAGTTTACTATTCTATTTTGATATAGACCTTATTATTCGTGTAGCAAAAGACCATGGGTTTGCCCATTTACCTGAAGTAGTTGCTAAATACAGGACTCATGGAAAGAACACATCATCAAAGAACAGGTTATATGGATTAAAATATAAACTTAAAGTAGTTAATAAACAAATTGAGAAACCATCTAAAAACTATACATTAAAGACCAAAGTTATAATAAATGAGTTTGCAAAAAAAATTTATGAACTATTCTCTATTAAAAAAAATCAATTTTTATTTGATATTTTGTCTAATGTCTCAATGAAAGACATAATTTACACTAAGAAAAGTATAGGCAAAGATTTCAAGCCAATCAAAATTTATAAAATTAGGACAATGTATAAAAACGCTGAATACGACGTAAATCATAGCAAAGAAGTGATAAATCAAAATGGAAAACCATCTAAAGATCCTAGAATACTTTCATGGGGCTCTTTTTTCCGCAGGAACTGGATTGATGAGATTCCCCAGATATACAACCTATTAAAAAGAGACATCAAGCTTGTGGGAATCAGGCCCAAGACAAAACTAAGCTGGGATTATTATCCAAAAGAACTTATGGAGGAAACCTTGAAATATCGACCAGGCTTATTTGGATTTCAATATGCTTCTAGAGAAGAAGGAGACTTTGATTTACACATTAAGAATATGAAGATATATCTGGAAGAATACAAAAGGAATCCGATTGGTACAGATATTAAATATATTACAAAGATATTGACAAACATCTTGTTTAAAGGTTTAAGAAGTTCCTGACTAAAAAAACAGTGCGTGCATCCAATTACCTTTTCCATACTACAACAACATTGCCAATCTGCTGCACAAGTGTTGAACCTGTCCTGCTTGCTATCTCTGCTGCAATCTTTTTCTTGTCCTTGCCCTCACAGTAAGATCTGAGAAGCTTAACTTTTACCAGCTTTCTCTTCTTGAGCATCTTCTTGATTTCTCCAACCGCGGAATCTGTCAAGCCATTTTTTCCTATCCAGCACGTTGCTTCCAGTGCCTGTGCCTTTGCTCTGAGTTCTTTCATTTTACCTCTGCCTCTCATGCTTTGGATGGTCATGACCAAGGTCATACCTGTCCCTAAGCTCATTTATGTGCCTCACCTTGGTCAGCACCAGCTTGCTGAAATCAGAGCTGAACTCTTCAAGCAGCAGCGAGACATGCTGCCCGCCAAGGAAATGCGGTAGGATAACATAATCTGCTCCCTGGTCATAAAAATTAAGCGCATCATCAACACTATAAGCCGTTACAAAAACAAGCGCAGATTTGTTTGCCTGCTTTGTCTTCTTAATCAAAATCTTGTTAGTGGTTATGTCTGGTGTTGTTGAGATAACCATTTTTGCCTTGCTAAGGTGCAGCCTTTTCAGTATCTCCTCATCTGCAACATCTCCATAAATGCAGTGAACCTTCTGCTTTATGAGCTTCTTGATAACTTCTGGGTTGAAATCGACAATAATAAAATTCTTCTTAAGCTTGTTCAGTGTGTGAAATATTGAATATCCAATCCGGTCATAGCCAACCAGCAACACTTCATTATTAATCTCCTCTGGAAGGTACTCCAAATGCTTTTTTTTCTTGGCAAACCATTCAAAGATTAAAAGAAATACGCGCATTTTACGGTATATCTTGCCCTCATACTTGACAAGGTATGCTGTATATGTTATTGTAATGATTGCAAGCAAAACAGTGAGCGTAAAGAACTCAGAGCTTACATGTCCGAGTGTGTAGATACCCTGCGCTACAATTATCAAGCCAAACTCGCTTGTCTGAGATAATGTTGCAGCTGTCATAAATGATGTTTTCTTTGTATATCCAAAAACACTGCATATGATAATTGTAAGCAACGGCTTGATAACAAGCACAATAATGGTTAGGTAAAGTAATGGCTTGAGAATCACAGCGATTGCACCAGGCACAATTTCCAGTCCGAGTGATACAAAGAAGATAACAGCAAAAAAGTCCCGCAGAGACTTGATTCTTCCAATTATCTCAAAAGTGTATGGCAGTGTTGCTAGCGTGATTCCTGCAACAAAAGCACCAATCGCAATTGAGAACCCTGGCTCAAGCATTGCCTGGATGCTGGCAGAGAGTGGAAGCCCAACAAGCTTGATACAGAATATAATTAACTGGCCAACATATTTGAATAGGAAGGAAAATATGAAACAGCTTGAGAGCGCAAACAAAAACAGCATCTCCTGGCTTTTTGCAGAGTACTCAAACAATGGTTTAAACACAAGCTTGTTAATAAAGAATGCCAGTAATAATAGCAGCACAGCTTTTCCAATAGCAATAAGCAGGAAGAAGAATGTGAAATTACTGAGTGTGTTCATAGCTGAGATTGCAACTATTGCAAAGAAATCTTCAACAAGCAGAAATCCAATGATTATTCTGCCGTGGAGTGTGTCAAGCTCAGTCTTATCAGAGAGCAGCTTAACAACAACCATGGTGCTGCTGAATGCTATAACCAAGCCAACATAGATTGCCTCAATTGTTCCAAACTTCATCCAATTTCCAACCAGGAAGCCTGCAAAAAAGAGAAGCAGAATCTGGATTGTACCGCCAACAACAGCAATACTGCCTATGTCTCTCAGCTTTTTGAGGTTCAGCTCCAGACCAACTATAAACAATAAGAACGCTATTCCAATCTCTGAAAACTGCCTGGCTATTTCTATGCCTGTGACAAGCCCAAGGATTGGCCCAATTATCAGGCCAGTTAGGATATAGAATGGAATAAGCGGTTGCTTCAGCTTTCTTGACAGCAGTGCAAAGAATGCAGCAACTATAATCATGATTCCTATATCAAAGAATATCTCTGCCATTATTCACCTCTTTTTTTATAACTCTATACTGCAATCTTTTTAAAGTTTACTTCTTTTTGCCTCTTTAGCAATCTCAGCAAGGAAATCACTGGCGATAAAGCCATATCCAAGCTTTTTCTTGAGCTTATTACCTATTTTGCCGTTAATATGGGCTGCTGCAGCTGCTGAATCAAAGAGTGAATTGCCCTGCGACACAAATCCAGCGCAGAGTCCAGAAAGAACATCACCTGTTCCGCCAACAGTCATGCCTGCATTTCCTGTTTTGTTAAGCTTGATTTTGTTCTTTGAAATGATTTTGTCTGTTTTTCCTTTGAGCAGTATGATGTTATTGCCAAGCTTTGCTCTGAAGTTTCTCTCGCTGAGCTTTGAATTCTTGAGCAGAATCTCAAACTCCTTGTGGTGGGGAGTTAAGATTGCATTTTTTATTTTGTTCAAGTCAATTATCTTCAATGCATCTGCATCTATGACCTTTGGCTTTGTTGTTTTTTCAACTAGGGATTTGACAAATGAAGCTGTCTGCTTATTCTGACTGATGCCATTTCCGATTAATAGAACATCTGCTTTGCTGAGCAGTTTTGATATTTGAGTTTTGTGCTTTGAAGTGATGTATTCTCCGCTGAGCTTTGAGGTTATCAGGTCAGGGCTCATTGTATTGATTGACCATGCAACCTTTTCAGGCGCAGCAACTATCACCAGGTCTGTTCCAGTGCGCATCGCAGCAATGCTCTTTGCAGCGAGGTAAACTGCCCCTGCATACTCACGGCTGCCGCCAACAACCAACACCACACCATTATCGCGCTTGTGAGAAGATGGCTTTCGCTGTTTCATTTAATATACATCTCATGCATTTTGGTATACCTCCTTGAAAAATAATTAAGAAATGCATCTTCGCCCTTCTGTAATGCTTTATAGTATGATTTCCGCTTTTTATAGTCTATTATAAGTAAGGGATATTTATTATGCCAAAGGAAATGATTCATAATAAGCCTGCCAACTCTTCCGTTTCCATCACCAAATGGGTGAATTGATTCAAACCTGTAATGCAGCCTTGCTGCCAGCTCAACAGGATGCATATTCTTATCTTTATCATAAAAAACAATGAATTCCTTCATAAGTTTCTTGACATCCTGCCAGTCAGGTGCAACATAGCTACCAACCCTAACAAGATAATCACGGAACTTGCCTGCAATATCTGGCTTTGTTTCATAGAACAGCTCCCTGTGCCATTTTAGAATCAACTGATTATTAAACTTCTCTTCCTTATTGAGCATATCTATGAAAACCCTTACATGATTTTCTGTTTCCTTTATGTCTCTCAAGGGTTTATTTGGAGCAATGTGGTGCTCTACCAGCTCCCTTGTCTCGTCAAGTGTTATTGTGGAGCCCTCAATTGCATTTGTGTTGTAGGTAAAGTCAATTGCAAGCTGCTGTTTGAATTTTTCTTTTATTGAAGCAGGGTATTTTTTCCATTCTCTCTGAAATCCATTCTTTATTTTCTCAAACAATCCAAATAAGGAGTCTTTATTGCATTCTTCAAGGAAAGATTTTTTGATGTCTTCCACCCCACTGGGCACTTCTTTTCCAAGATACTTTTCTCGTGTCACAACCTTGCCCTGCTTCCTGAAAGAATGCTGCAAATAATAATATTCCTGGTTTCTCTTTTTTCTCTTCAGAACCCTCATAAAAAATGTTACCATTACATTTTATTTAAATCTTTCGTTTTTGTGCAGTTTGTAATGGTAACAGGCAAAGCTTTTAAGCAAGTGCATAATCTTAATAACACATGTACCGGAAAAAGATGTATGGCCAGAGCAGGGTTGAAAAATGCCCGTTCTGCGGAAGGCAGGCAACAACTGAGAACTCGCAGGGGGTCCCTGTTTGCCTTAAGCATAAGAAAAGGGAGCTTCTTAATCTAAAATGCATATGCGGCGGGTGGCTGGACCTAAGAAAAGGAAAGTGGGGCCCTTACTTTAACTGCATGGACTGCGGCAACATGAGCTGGTGGAAAGGCCTGGAGCTTAATCCGCAAAACGAAGATGATGATGAACCTGGCAAGGAAGAAAAAGAAGATGCTTCTGAAAAAAAAGACAAGCCAAAAGAAACAGTGATTACCTCAGATGATGTTGATTTTCTTTAATCACAACTCATCAAGTTTTTTCTGCACTACCTTGTTGTATTCGATTGTTTCTGCTTGGCTTCTTGGGTCTTTGACACGCTTTTTTTCAACAATGATACGCTGGTGCATCTGGTCTTTGTTTTCCAGCTTGAACTGCATCTCTTTTGCGCGCTCAATAGCTTCTTTTGGCATTCCAGCAAGCTTTGCAACATGGATACCATAGGATTTGTCAGTGCCGCCCTCAACAAGCTTGTGCAGGAACACAATATTACCCCTATCTTCCTGCACTGCAATATTATAATTAGAAACACCAAGGTGCTGGTCTGTCAGAGTGTTCAGCAGATGATAATGTGTTGCAAACAAAGTCTTTGCCTTAACATTAGATATAAGATATTCAGCAACACCCCATGCAATTGCCAGGCCGTCATATGTGGATGTTCCCCTGCCAATCTCATCAAGGATAATCAAACTGCGCTCAGTTGCATTGTTCAGTATGTTTGCAGTCTGGGTCATCTCAACCATGAATGTTGACTGGCCGTGCGACAAATCATCAAATGCTCCAACGCGCGTGAAAATTCTGTCAACAATTCCAAGCTCAGCTGATTTTGCAGGAACAAAGCATCCAATCTGCGCAAGCAGAACAATAAGCCCAACCTGGCGCATGTACACGCTTTTTCCAGCCATGTTTGGCCCAGTTATAATCATCATCCTTGTATCTTCATCCAATTTGGTGTGGTTTGAGATAAATATATCCTCCACCTGCTCAACAACAGGGTGCCTGCCGTCTTCAATCTTAAGGTCATACCCTTCATTAAGCACTGGCCTGACATACTGGTTGTTTACAGCAACTGTTGCAAAGCCAAGCAAAACATCAAGTTGTGCAATAAACGCAGAAAGCTTCTGGATATTCTCTGTCTCAGCAGAGATTTTATCAAGCAATTCCCTGAACAATCTCTGCTCAAGTTCTACAATCTTTTCCTGCGCATTGAGAATTATATCTTCTTTTTCTTTTAGCTCCTCTGTTATAAAACGCTCAGAATTAACCTGTGTCTGCTTCCTGATATAATCTGAAGGCACAAGGTGCAGGTTAGCCTTGGTAATCTCAATAAAATATCCAAACACCTTGTTAAAGCGCACTTTCAGGGATTTTATTCCAGTGCGGGCGCGCTCCTTTGTCTCCATACTCCTGATAAAACTTTTGCCATCTCTGCTCACGCCCCGCAGCTCATCAAGCTCAGCATTATATCCATCGCGAATCACATTGCCGTCACTCACCACAGCTGCAGGCTCATCCCTGATAGCTGTTGCAATCAACTGTGAAACATTGATAACATCATTAATCTTGAATATTTCCTTAAGCAATTCTGAGCTGAGCTTATCAAGCCGTTTCTTGATATATGGCACAACATCAATGGACGTCTTGAGTGCAATCAAATCCTTTGGAGAAGCGCTCCCATAGCTGATTCTAGATATAAGGCGCTCAATGTCATTCACAGCCTTGAGATTTTCCTTAAGTTCTTCCCTTATTAGATACTCACGATTAAACTCCTCAACAGCGTCAAGGCGCTTGTTGATTTTATCAATACTGAGCAATGGTTTAAGCAGCCAGGACTTCAACATCCTGCTTCCCATTGATGTGTTAGTACTGTCTAGAACTTTAATCAGTGTTCCGTCCTTTGCACCAGAACGAACATTCTGCACAAGCTCAAGGTTACGCTGTGTAGTTAAATCCACAAGCATATAATCACTGCTTGAATAAAATCGAAGCTTGTTAAGGTACTGCAAGGAATTTTTCTGGGTTTCGTGCAGGTAAGACAGCAGAGCTCCAGATGCAGACACTGCCATGTTCCTTTCCTCAATGCCAAACACATCCAGAGAACCAACTTTAAAGTGGGTTTTCAGCTTCTCATATGCATTATCCCTAAAATAAAAATGCTCAGCATATGGACTAACAAACTCAACTGAATTTTTCAGCTCCTCAACAAACTGCTCATCTTCAAGCGAGCTTGCAAAAATCAATTCCTTTGGTCTGAATTTAGCAATTTCATTCTGCAGTTGCCCCAGGCCAAGCTCTGTTGTCATGAACTCACCAGTTGAAATGTCTGCAAGTGCAATACCAGCAACACCTTCCTGCACTGCAACTGACATAAGATAATTATTCTCTCCCTCGTCGAGAAGATTGGATTCTATCACTGTACCTGGGGTCACGATTCGTATAAGGTCGCGCTTCACCAAGCCTTTTGCCTTTTTCGGGTCCTCGGTCTGCTCAACAATTGCAACCTTAAAGCCCTGCTTAATCAGTTTTGCAAGGTATTGGTCAAGTGCATGGTATGGGATTCCAGCAAGGGGCACAGGATTCCTGCCGCCGCGCTTTGTCAGAACAATATCTAAGGCTCTTGCAGCTGTCTTTGCATCATCAAAGAATGTTTCATAGAAGTCACCCATCCTAAACAGCACTAGGCAATCTGGATTCTCATTCTTTATCTTCATGTACTGCTGCATACCTGGTGTTAGCTTTAACATATTACCCCCTGAGTAAAGAATAAACTTGTAATATATAAAGTTTTACTCAGTCATTGCTTTATTCTGTTCTCTGGCCTCGTAGTCTCTTGGGTCAACGCAACCAAGTAGAGGATTAACTATAGAACGAACATAATTTCTGCATGGTGTGCAGTTGGCAGTATGACCCAACACTGAAGATTTATTGGGTAGGGTTGACTTGTCTGAAAGTGATTTATCCAGCATATGTTTGCTTACCTGTTCAACAGCTCCCTGGTGGTCTCCGGATGTTGCATTTAGAATATATACAGCAGCTTTAGCTGTCTCTGGACTCACTTCACTGCCATTGATTTCTGGAAGCATGAACTTTGCAGCTTTATCATATATTTTTATTCTTTTGCTTTGCTTAAATGGATATTTATTCAGTTTTTTACCAGCAACAATTTCATACATAGCCAGAAACTCGCGAAACCCAGACCTCATGCTGCTTAATTCTTCTGAATTTTTGTAAATCCCTTCAAGCTCTTGCCGAAAATGTGCATATGGTTCTTTTAAAAAAAAATTTTCAACCAGATCCAGGTGGTCCAGAAAGTTAAAGTTTTCAAAGAACTGGATAAACCCAGCATCATAGTAACCAAGCACATTGTTCTCAAGGATATGCATTGATGCTCTAAAGGCACCATCACCTAGTGTATCATCAATAGAATAAGTGGAAAACTCTTTTGCCAGCTTTGCAGAAACAATTCTCTGGGCCCTTGGATGGTCTCTCGCCACCCCATTTAAATCAGGCAATTCCTCAACTGGTGCAACATGAATCCCAAAATACTGGTTAACATCCTTCTTTACCCGATTAATAAGCGCATGTTTTAGTTGCTTATAAAAAGAAACTGCATTTACACCCACGTGCATGTAATTATTTTCTTGAGTCATAATAGGTCATGAAAAAGAGATAATATATAAATATTTCCATAGTTACTACTTATTAGAAGTTTTAGATTAGTTGTTTCATCAAGCCTGGATTCAGTTCTATAGCAACAGCCAGTGTAGCTATCTCAGCCCAGCGCCTTGTTTTTGATGCTGTGACTACAAGCACATCACCATTTTTCATGCTAAACTGCTTTTCAAGGTCCTCAAACGAGCCTTTATAGCCAGCATCCATGAGCTTTAAGCCATTCCTGAAATCAAACAACAGAGCAGCTTCTGCACCGTTCTTGATAGCAATATCTCTGAGCTTGTAGCTCTTCTTGCTTTCTGGCTCATATTTTCTAATAAGAACAGCTACATTATAGTATTCATTGAAGAATTTTGCAAGCCTTGCCTGAACAGGTGGTGTTATTGCCCTTGTAATCTTAGCATAAGCCTTAACTCCCTTTTCAGAGAACCTGTGGCCTTGCTTAGAAGACACAATAAACCCCTTCTTCTTCAGCAGATCAAGTATTGTGCGTAGTGTTCCCTCCCCTATTTCAAGCTCAGACACAGCCTTGAAACGGCTCATGGAATCCTTCAGGAGAAAGAATGTACGAATGACATCATACTGCGTAAACTTGGATATGTTATCAACCATAAAAACAAAAAAGAAATACAGATTATATATAGTTTTCTCTTCAACTAGCTATGAATTCCAAGCCTTCAAATTCTCTGAGCTTGATACCCTTTTTCCTAAGACCTGAAGCTACTTTTGGATAACTTAAAAAATAGAAATCATTCAGCCTTCTCCTGCCTGGGTTCATGAGACGGTTCTGAAAAAAAACCTTGTTCAGGCTGCTCATTGTTTGATCTTAATCTTTGATTCTGAAGCTTTCTCCCAGACTGCATTGAACATGTTCGTCATTGCATTTGAGAAATATGGTGTGCTTACCCAAACACCAGAATCATATGTAGGCTGGATTCCCTTGTCATCTGTAAGGGTAAAAACAACCTCTTTGTTGTCAACAATAAAGAATCTTGATCTGATAGAATCTGTAAACCTAATCTCTGCAAAGCTTAGCACCTGCTTCAGGTATTTCTCAACTTCCTTTGAATAGTTTGTTATAATCTTAAATTTTACGCCCCTTGCATTTGCCTTTGCAAAAGTTTTTCTAAGAGCATCAACCTTCCTGACTAGCCCCATTGGTGTGGTCATGATAGACACTTCCTTATTAGCGCTTTTCAGCATAAGGCTTAGCTGGTTGTAAATCTGGGTCCTGTCTTTCAAGGCTGCAGTTAGATTTGTTGGGTCAATCATGTCAATACCTTTGTTGTGCAAAAGATTTAGCTCATTCAGGACATCGCTGTCCTTTAACTCTTCAACAATTGCAGTCTGCTGGTCAGCATCATCCATAATTCTATTCTTGACTCTCTCAAGAACCTCAGAGGGCTTAACAGCAATATACTTTATCGGCTTTCCAATCTTCATAATTATGAATCCCTTTCTTTCGAGAGATTCTAGAACATCATAGCTCCTTGACCTAGGAACATTTGATATATCAGACAATTCACCTGCTGTCGAAATTCCTCTTGACAACAGTGCTGTCCAGATTTTTGCTTCATAACTATTTAGACCAAACTGTTTGAGCTTATTCAAAAACTTTTTTTCAACAATCATTTTAAATCCTCCCATGTAGCCGATAAAACACGGTGTGTATGAACAATGAAATATATAAGAGAGTGAAAAACTTTATCTTATATAAAGGTTTCGGTTATGTAATCATAGGGGAGTAGTAAAAAATAGAAAAGAATTTAAATGATTTGCAGGTTCTGAGATTTTTATGGGAAAACCACATTATGACCAAGATTTATGGATTAAGTTACCAACAACCAATCTTGGCGAATCCCTAATCCTTAACTCAGAGTTTACTAGTTGGGGTTTGCATCTTAAGAAAAACTTGGCAGGGCTGTGCTATTTTGAAAAGAATGCGCCATATAAAAAGTCAGAGGATCTTGAATTACTTGCATTTTGCGAAGACCATGCTGAGCAGCATTCAAAGCAACTTAGTGCGCCAAACATTATCTTGTTCACACATCCTTTGTATCTTCAAATGAATCATATGGATAGTATAGTTACAAAACAGAAGAAAATGGATGTTGTAGAATATTCAGATTCTTTTTTCAAGCTGGTATATGCCAACCTTCCACGCGATAAGGTACAGGTGCTCTTGCTTGACACAATATACAATTATGCTGCTGCCACAAGCCTTCTGTTGGAGAATGGCTCCATAGACCGTGTATTTTTTACCAGGCCCACAAGCGGATTCCTAAATAAGAAGCTGCAGCTGGATGAATTAAAGGGCAAGAGGCTTTTTTGGGGGGGATTGTATCATAAACACTGCTTAAACAGATCATTATTAGAGGCAGATACTCAGTTGGGATCCCTGAGATATTATCAGCTTATTAAGGACCTAATCCTAAATTCACCAATGGTAAGGGGATCTACACTGAAGCCGCAGAATATCTATGGAATCCTTAAAAACTTCCCAGACTCAAATATAATCTCTCTACAAGAGGTTTTCAGGAAGTTTGATATAGACCACTGAAAACAATTTCGAAAGCTTTATATACCTGCTATTGCTAACCTTATAACCGAGGGGAATTCTGAGAAGGTGTTTAACTGAATGGAAAATAATATATTGAAAAGCGGAACAACAACAATTGGAATGGTCTGCAAAGATGGAATTATACTTGCAGCTGACAAAAGAGCTACAAGTGGAAATTACATTGTTGATAAAAAGGCAAAGAAAATCTACAAGATTAATGATAACATGGCCCTAACAACAGCAGGCACAGTTAGTGATATCCAACTTATGATAAAATACCTAAAAGCTGAACTAAAGCTGAAAGACCTAAGGGCTGGAAGGGTTTCAAATATAAAGGAATCTGCAAACCTGCTTTCTGGAATGGTATATGGAAACATCAGAAAGATGAGCATGATACCAGGAATAAGCCATTTCCTATTCTCAGGCCATGATGCCACAGGCGATCATCTATATGACTTGTTCGCAGACGGCTCCTTGACTGAGATTGACGAGTTTGTTGCGAGCGGTTCTGGAAGTGTTTTTGCACTTGGGGTGCTTGAGACACTTTACAACAAGGAGATGAATA
>JAFCCF010000063.1 GCA_017610325.1 Candidatus Aminicenantota bacterium
AAGCAACTGCTCCTTGGGCAATATTCCAAGAGCATGGCTTTAGCCCTCATGACATTCCAAGAATTTGGATCGAACAGCCCACAACAGCTGGTCAATGGATAAGATATCCATTACTTAAAACTTCAGGAGGATTTGTGAGAGTTTCGAGGCATACCCCATTCATGAGACCAGCTCTTAACTATACGATGACGCACTTGAAAGAGATAATTGATAAAATTCATAAAAGTATTCATAAAAAATATTTTGGGAGGTGAATATGGCTTTAAAAGAGGGAGCTTGGAGTGAGACTGCATTGATAACAATTAGCAAGTATGCTAACTCTGGCACTCCATCAGACTTGGAGTTAGCAGCATTGACAGAAACGATTGATATAGACCTTGGAGACAAAGACATCGATCAAATAGTAAATCTCAAGGGAGGAAGATTGGTGAAAAAGACACCGCAGGCACTAACAACAATTACATTTGAAGGTTATCCAGTAGAAGTAGGGCCATCGGTTGAAGAAACCGATGCAAGCGAAACATTGAAAGGAATTTCTCAGCTATTTTCAGGTGGAACTTGGAATACAACTCAACCAATAACAACCGAAGCAAGCAGAACACGCGATTTATTTAGAATCGCGATTTTATGGACTGACGATGCTAATGCAACTTCAGCTGCCGGTTCAACATCGGCAACATCTCATGCATACAGAATAGTCTTTGCACACGCGTACATGACTTCAATGAAGCCAAGTTTCACAGATGGAATACTCAAGTTTACATTTAGCTTCAAGGTTCCAGCATTTAATAAGAATGGAGTTGCACAAATCAGAGAAGAAAGTTCAGATGGAACAGTTTCATTGCCTGCATTGAATCCATACAATGCAACATATTACGATCCCGACGAAACTTCAAGCTTCGATTGGTAAGATATAGGTGGTAATGGAATGGTGAATAGAACTGAATTGAAGAGATTTGAATAGAGGTGATGCTATGCCAAGTGTTGAAGAGATAAAAAGAATTAGAAAGATGATTTGGGAAAAGAAGCCGGATTTAGTGATATCGAGAGTTCCCAAACCAACGCTAGAAAGGTTCAAAAAACTTGCAAACGACGAGTTTGCTGGAGATTATGGGATGGCATTAAAGTGGTGTTTCGATTATTCAACATTAATTTATCCATCATTGATTGACATTGTAAGCATTCTGAACGAGCATGAAACCAGAATTGCTAAGCTTGAAGGCAAGCCTTCCCAAAGAAAAATTAGATTATTGTCTGGAAAAGTATTGGAGGTGAATAGAAATGAATGAGGAAGAGTTGAACAAATTTAAAAAATATTTGGGTAGTGCTATTCCAATTGAACTTGAAGCACCGGATGGGAGTAAGGAAACATTTTACCTAAAACCATTAAGATTTGAAGACATTGGAGATTTGATATTGCTTGGAAAGGCATTCGCTTCATTCAAGCCAGATTCAGATCCTGAAGAATTTTTCCAAAAAATAGACGAGGAGACTATAGAAAGGTTGAAAAATATAGTTGACAAAACTCTAAAAATATCCTATCCAGATCTTCCGGATGATATAAGAAAGGAATTTGCAGCAAGAAACTTTTTTGCTTTAATTGGCAAGATATTCGAAATAAATTCGCTTGGAGCACCAAAAACCGAGCTTGTTAAAAGGAGAATTGAAAGCATTAGGAGGGCTAAAAAATGAATTTGTTACAACGATTGCATGAAAAGGGGATACAAGCAAGGAAAGATGCAGACTTAATGATAGATATCCATCACGAACTGATGAAATTTTACCATTGCTGGATACCACTGGATGAACTCAAAAAAATACCAATTCCGATGCTGGTTGGATTGTTAGAGAGAATTGAAAAAGATAAGAAGAAACCTGAGCCGATTCCGGTGGTAATAGCTGGATACTTAAAGAGGTGGAGATAAGTGGCCGAGTTTATAGATATTATTGCAAGAATTGGAGTATTGGGCCGAGAAAAGCTAGCTGAGTTACAGCAATCCCTCAAAAAATTAGCAATTATCAGTAATGAATGGAGAAGAACCACACATAAAGATGCAACTAGTGTAAAACAAGATTACACGATGGCACAAAATGTACTGAAGCAGGTGCATACAGCAGCTGGTCCTTTTATAAGCCGATTAAAATTGCTTTACGATGCGATAACAGATACTGGACGAAAATTTAGAATGGAGTTTCTTTCGGCAATGTTCATTGGAATGCGTGTTCAAAGAACTTTTGAAGGCATGATTATGCCAGTTTTACAAGCTACTGGAGTTTTTGAATACTTTAGGGGAGTATTGATGTCAATTTTATTACCAGTTTTAATGCCGTTTATTAAAGCACTATTTCAAATAGGAGCATGGTTAATGAGAC
This sequence comes from Candidatus Aminicenantota bacterium, assembly GCA_017610325.1. Lineage (GTDB taxonomy): Archaea > Nanobdellota > Nanobdellia > Woesearchaeales > JAFCCF01 > JAFCCF01. Next base: position 2,374 of record JAFCCF010000063.1, read on the forward strand.
AGCCAAAATGGTTTAGGAATTTAATAGGCATATTAATAATTCTTGGATTTGTATTTGGAGCAGTATTAGCAACTATGGGAACATTTTTGGTGATTGCACCTGCTATCATTGCGGGAATAGCATCCATAGCGGGTGTTGTGACTTTAATAATTGGAGCTTTAGCATTGCTTTACATTGCATGGCAGAATAATTGGTTTGGTATAAGGGATATACTGGGTTCAGTATTTGATACAATGCTTGGAATAGCACAGTGGTTTATGGATATGTTTATAGCTGTATGGAAAGGCGATTGGTATAAGGTGCATGAATTGCTTGTTCAAGCATGGAATGCCATAGTCGATTTTCTATTTAGCATTGGAAGACGGGCTTGGGATGCTGCAGTCAATTTTGTAAAGTGGTTTGTTGATGGAATAAAGAGCACTGGAAGTGCAATTGCTAATGCAATATTAGGATTGATACCAGAGCCATTTAGAAGCTGGATAGCTCGTGGTGCTCATGCTGTTGCTGGAGCAGCATTAATGGCTTTAGGGCCTGTAGGTTGGGTTGGCAGAGGGCTTCTTGGTTTGCAGGCAGGTGGAATAGTAACAGGTCCAACGCTTGCGATGTTAGGAGAAAGAGGACCAGAAGCCGTGATACCTCTTGATAAATTTGTTTCAAATGTGACAATAGGAAATATTAACCTTAGCACAACCCTTTCGTCGGAGAATGTTGATGCTGTTGTTAGAGAGCTTGTTGAAAAATTTGGACAAGAATTGGCAAGGTTAACTGGAGGAAGGGCGGTGGTGTAAATGGCTGAGGAAATATATATTAAAAAGCAACTTGCGTCCGGAGGACATAGGTTCGTTAATGCTAGTTGGGCTAATGATCTTGTAACAATAGACCTCACAAACCAAGTCGTGGAAATAGCGCAGAATGTCACAGCCGATCCATTAATAACACCGATGTTTGTTGATTTATCGGAAGCTCAAACAAGAAAGCCTGGAGTTTTGTTTGTTGAAAACAAGAACATAAAAGAAACGATAACCATTAGGGGCGTTTTAACAGGTCCAAATGCAACGGAAACAAAAAACAAGTTAATTGCGTGCATGCAGATGGGTGGGCCATTAGATGAGTTCAAGTGGAGAGAAGAAGTGTTTAATGCAGCAAATTTCAATCAAGCATACATGCAGAGCCTTAACATAACAGACGCACAAACAGAAGGAACTTCAAATCTGCTTGGACACGAAGTATTTTACAGATTTTCGATAAATTTGCTTATATTCAGAATTGAGGAGGGAGGTTAATGACAAGTTACAGTCAGAATTTAACCGAAGAAATAAAAACCAGCGCATTTTTGATAAAGCAAACTCCTTCCTCATTCAATATATTAATAAATGGTAATGACTATACGCACAAGTGCATAAAGCTAAAGATAAAAAACAGGCTTAACGAAATTCCATCTGCAGAACTTGAGGTAATAGGGCTAAAGCCAAGTAATTGGGACGATATATCTGAGGGAAAGGTCATCAAAGTAATTTATGGCAACACAATAATTTTTAAGGGAATCATTCAGTCAATAGAGCCAACATCCAACTATAGAGCCAAAATCTTTGCGTTGGATTCTGTTTGCGT
>JAFCCF010000064.1 GCA_017610325.1 Candidatus Aminicenantota bacterium
ATGAAGTGCTAAAGATAATTAATGAGTAACCTTTTTAAAGAATACAATAATTCTATTCAGTAATGGCAAAGAAGAAGGAAGCTAAAAAGAAAACTTCTAAGAAGAAGGACGAACGAATTCAGCCTGATTTGAGCGTGGGATTAATCGGACATGTTGACCATGGCAAAACCACTCTAGTAAAGGCTCTGAGCGGGAAATGGACAGACACGCATTCTGAAGAATTAAAGAGAGGAATCACAATAAGGCTTGGCTATGCTGACTCAACTTTCTACAAATGCTCCAAATGCAAGGGGACTGACGCTTACTCAAAATCAGAAGAATGCCCAAAGTGCAAGGGAAAAGGAAAGAAAATCAAGACAATAAGCTTTGTTGACGCTCCTGGGCACGAAAGCCTGATGGCGACAATGCTTTGCGGCTCTGCAATAATGGATGCAGCAATACTTATGGTAGCAGCAAATGAGACATGCCCTCAACCGCAGACAAAAGAGCATATAATGGCATTGGGGATAATAGGCCTAAAGAATGTCATTGTCGTGCAAAACAAGATAGACCTTGTAAGCGAGAAAGATGCAATAAAAAATTACAAGCAGATAAAGGCTTTCATGAAGCAGACACCTTACAAGGATGCTCCAATCATCCCAATATCAGCGCAGCATTCACTCAACATTGACCTGCTTATCGAGGCAATGGAAAAGAATTTCAAGATACCTGAAAGAGACCCTAACAAGGACCCATTGATGTTTATCGCAAGAAGCTTTGATATCAACAAGCCCGGAACAAAGGTTGAAAAGATGATGGGCGGTGTTTTAGGGGGTTCTGTAAAGCAGGGAAAGCTTTCAGTAGGGGAAGAAATAGAAATACTCCCTGGCTATGAAGTCGAGGAAAAGAACAAGAAAATCTGGAAGCCTTTGACAACAAAGATAACAGGGCTCATGGCTGCAAACCAGAAAGTTGATGAAATCTATCCAGGAGGAAGCATAGCTGTGCTTACAGATCTTGACCCTTCAATTGTAAAATCAGACACACTGGCAGGGGCTATTATTGGTGAAAAGGGAAAAATGCCTCCAGTCTGGTATGACTTTGAGTTAAAAGTGCATCTTCTTGGCAGGGTTGTAGGCACAAAAGACAAGCTTCTTGTAGAGTCAGTAAAAAAACAGGAAGTACTGATGCTTAATGTGAATGCAGCAGCAACAGTAGGCATTGTGCAGGATATAAGCAAGAACAAGTTCAAGTGCACATTAAAGCGCCCAGTCTGCGCAGAAAAAAGCTCAAGAGTCACTATCTCCAGAAGATTCGGAAACAGATGGAGATTAATCGGCTACGGAACAATTAATTAATTCCTTGGAGGCCTTACATATTTTTCTTTTCTGCCTGTCCTGTCAACAATAACAAATGAGTCGTCTCCCCCAATAATTCTAAGAAACCTTGTGTATGTTCTTTTTGTATTGTCTGCTTTCATCCTTTCAAGGGGAACCCTGAAAGAGTATCCTGTAAACATATCCCCAAGCTCTTCAGGAGATGAAAATCCCAGATTTACATGAAGAGGCTCCATTGGGCTCATCCTTTCTTCAGGAACTCTGAGGATTTTAATCGATTTAATCTGCCCATTACTGTTTGTATAGCTGCCTTTTCCAAAGATAACCCTGTTCTGCTTTTCAAAATCAAGGAAATATTTATCTCCTCCAAAAATGAACTCTACAGCCATATGCAGCCTGTTGAAAGGAAGCCATGGCTCTCTAAGCTCTTCTATGATAAAACTTGGCAGCGAGACGTTTCTTTTCACAGCTTCAAATGTAACCTGTGTAAGGTCTGCGCATGGACCCATGTAATGTGTGTGTCCGTCTTCAAGAATTTCATAAGCAGACCTTTTGCCGAACCTTGCCTCCAAATCAGCATTTGGCCAGATTTTCCTTGCAATAGTCTTGTCGACCCACCCAACAATATCATAAATTACCTGGGGTAAATCTCCTTCAAAAATAGGTATTTTAACTGCAGTCTTCTCTTCTAATAGGGAGCTGTCTGCATCATCAAATGCCCCAAAGTCTTCTTCATTCACTTCGTCACTCATTTTCTCACTTATTCTTTGACATAAACAGTATGTGTTGGGAAAGCCATATTTATTTTTTTCTTTTCAAACCTTTCCTTTATCTGCATATTGATTTCATCCTTGGTGGAAAGTATCTTCTTTAAGTCTTTTATGTAATATATGACCAAAATCTCAAGAGCAGAATCACCGAAGTTTGTGAAGTAAACAAGGCTCTTATCTTCAGTCGCTTTATTCTTTTTAACAATATCCCTTATTATATCTTTCGCTTCATCAAGCTTTTTGTTGCTTGTATCATACTCAAGCCCTATTGTCATCTTTACTTTTCTTGCTTTTTCCCTAGATACATTCTCAATTATTGTGGAAGTTACTTTTGAGTTAGGGACAATGTACTGTGTTCCATCCAAGCTCTTTATCTTTGTTGACCTCAGCCCAATTTCTGTAACATTTCCGTCAATTCCCTCAATCCTTATCCTATCTCCCACTTTGAAAGGCATGTCTGTTATTACTGTAACTCCGCCGAACATGTTGCTTAAGATATCCTTGACAGCAAATGCGATAGCAACACCGCCAATGCCTAATCCAGCAATCAGTGTGCTGACATTATACCCTAAGTTTGAGATTATAAAAACAACGCCGACTACCCATATTGTAATCTTTATCAGCCTGTTAAGCAGGTAAGTAAAATGCTCGCCAAGCTCTGGCTGGGACTTATGCACAAGAGGGCTTAGAAGCTTGTTAATAACCTGTCCTGCTGTCCTTGCAAAAAGCCATGTAACGTCAATGTAAACAAGCACCATCAGTATCTTGTTTAGAACTCCAAGAATTGATTCAGGTATAGTAAGGAAATTCAGCGCAAAGTAGATGCCTATAATCGCAATCGCAAACACAATTGGCTCTTCAATAGAATCAACAATAATGTCATCAAGCTGTGTCTTTGTCTTTTTTGTTGCTCTCCTTACAGCGCCTTTGAACATCTTGAAAACTACTTTTGCAATAAAAAGCGCAGCAAGTATAGTAACTACAAAATAAATATACTGTAGCACAGAGTTTCCGAAAAACCCGTATTCATTCACATATTCCCAGACCATACCCTAAAAAAATTAAAGCTCATATTAAAAGCTTACGAATATTTATATAGAACAAGACAAACCTGCATACTATGCCGTTTGAATGCAAACACTGCGGACAGTGCTGTATTGATGAATGCACACAGATTAATCTTTCTTTAGGAGACATTGTAAGGATTTGCAAATTCCTGAACTGCAGTATGAGCGAGATAATGCAGAAAATAGGGATAAAGCCTTTTGCTGACAATGAAACAGCAAACCATTATGACTATGAGCTTGGCTTGAACATTCCATGCGAATTCAGGGAAGCAGAAAAATGCTCTATCTATCCTGCAAGACCTCTGAACTGCAGGATGTTCCCATACCTCTTCCTGGGCAATGTTGAAAAAGACCAGTTAAAAGATGTTATTGACCCAAGCCATAAGTGCATACAGGAAGGAATAGAGTTCACTGAAGAAGAAAAGCAGAAATATCATGATTATGCAAGATTCATAGGAGAGCTTATACTAAAAGAAGCAGAAATGACTGAAAAGTTCTATGAAATGAACAAGCTAAAGCAGTCAAAAATACTTCCTGCGTATATTTTTCCTGAACCAGACCTGAATGACCCTATGCATGCAAAGGAAATAACAAAATCAAAGATAAAGATGGCTATGAGCATGATGAACCCTGCGCAATACACAGACCTTAAAAACCAGCTCCAGAACTTCATATTAAGAGTAGAAAGTGATATAACTCATTTAGAAGAGATAAATGCCAAGGAAAA
>JAFCCF010000026.1 GCA_017610325.1 Candidatus Aminicenantota bacterium
GTAGAGTTTGCAACTGAAGGGATCTCCAACAACCTTTTTGTCTCAAGATATAAATTATATCTACCAACAAAAAAGGAATTGGAAAACAAAGTAAAGAAACTATTATGAACAATACGCGGGTTACTTAAAGAATCCGTTTAGCTTGCTCTGGTCCTTACTTTCCAGCAGGTCATCCTTGCTGTATCCAAGAACCTTGAAGATTGACTCGACAGCTGGCACCACCTGGTTGTTGATGTAATAACCATCATCATAATCGTCCTTATCAACCTCTTCAGGTAGCTTGACCCTGCCGCTGATTTTGCCTTTGCCTTTTGTAACCACATACTTAACAAGCGAGCCAGCTGCAATTGGATAACCCTTCGCCTTCATGCGCTTTGCAGCTGCAACATGCGGACCAATGGTTTCATAATCATTCAGGTTTTTCTGGACTTGGGTAAGGATTGTAACCTTGTCAACTGGAATTGTCTTATCCTTCAGCTCATTTATAACTTTCCTGACATACTTAAATGCCTTCTCAATATCGTCCTCCTTGAGAATTATTGACAACACATTCTGTTGTACCTCCTTAGCAATAGCTGACCAATTTCTGCGCACCATCTCAAAGCCTTTTATTTTAATATTACCGCTCTCATCCAACAGCGCATACTTCTTTTTTGCGCCTGCATCACCCAGCTTCGCAGACACAAATATCCCCTTTGGATAGAACTCTTCAAACTCAAGTTCCATAACACCAGGCAGGTTTTGATTAACACCCTCAACAAACTTGATTGCATTCTTCCTTGCTTTTCCCTTCAGTGACAGAAAGACGCTGTCTGTGTCTCCGTACAGTACTTTGAACCCTTCCTTCTCAGCTTTTTCAATGACCTGGTTAATGTAAAACCGGCCCCATGCAGTCACGCTTGTTGCGCTCTCAATTGAGTACCATCTTGAGCCATAGAAACCAAGATAACCATAAAATGAATTAGCCAGTGTCTTGAGTGTCTGGCTCCTGGCCAGGAGCAGGCGGTTCTCTTTCTTTTCCTTTTTCATAATTTCATTTATTCTCATCCTTCTTGTGATTAGTTCCTCGATTATCTGTGAGATAAATCCTTTCTTCCTCTCGCAGAACCAGTAATCTTCATCATCAACAGGAACCTTTTTTGCCTTGCCCTCGCAGCAACTGCACCTGAAGGTGCTTAGCGAGATGTTATGGCTGGCAATGATAGATGGATACAGGCTCCTGAAGTCAAAGACAGCAATATCCTGGTACAAGCCAGGCTTTGGCTCAACAACAAATGCGCCCTTGTATGTCTTTTTGAATCTAGCCCTAACCTCATCTTGGTTAGGCTTGTTCATCACAAGCACATCATAGAGTTGTGTCTGTTTTATCAGGAACCATTCAACAAGCTGCGAAAATGGCATCCTTGTAACATCAAATAGTGATAAGCCCACTATCTTGACCATCTCTGCAATATTAAAAAAGAGATATTTAAAGAGGCCATAGGTCAGCTGGGAATCTTTTAGGTTGTACTCGCAAAAACGTTCAAGCTCCTCTGGTTTATTGTCCCAGGTCTCAGCCAGCTGTGAAACATCCACATCTGCCTTGCCCTCTCCCAACAACTCATTTGAGACTGAGTCAAGGCTAAGGGTGTCTGTCTTAAGTGACGTGACCATGGTGTTTCTTATAAAGCGGTAGATGTCAATGTGGGGTATCCCAGGTATAAATGCTGAGTTAACTGCGCCTTTTGTGAGCTTGAGGGGTGAGTATTCCAGGCCAAGATCTAGGTTGATGTTGTATTTCTGTGCCCTAGTATTTATGTAAGGCATGTCAAATGAATCTGAGAAATAGCCAACAATAGCGTCTGGCTTATACTCTTCTATGACCTCTCTAAATCTACTTATCAATGCCCCCTCATTTGATACAAACTCAATATAATCCTTATCTGTCTTGAATTTCTTAAAGGTTATGACCTTCCTGAAAATCTTGCTTTTTGGGTTGTTAAGGCTATCTGTTCCATAAAAGCCAATCATAAGAATGGGGTTTTCCTTTGGAAGTATCTCCTTGTTAAGTGAATATGTCTCAATATCAACTGCAAGTACTTTGAGGTTATCTGCAATGTCAGTGCTAAGCTGAGTTACCTTCTTTGCCTTTAGCACAGAAACCTTTGATTTGAAATTAATGAATTCTCCCTCAACCTCCCAGGTTGTCAAGGGGGTAAGTTTCTTGTCAATAAGATAACGCCTGACAAACAAAATATCTGCTTCAAATATATCCCTCACATGCGCTTTTTTCCTGATTTCCTCTTTAAGGGGCGGAACAGCCTTTGGATTGTTCACTGTTACTTTGATTACATCACCTGATTTTCCAAGCAGCTTCTTTTTCAGCACCTCTGTTCGCTTTACAAAGGATTTAAACTCGTCCTGGTCAATCCTTGTTTTTTCAATCTCTGCCCTTAATTTTTCAATATCATCCCTTTTTTCTGGTAGAACATAAAAATATGGCTCAAATGTGTCATCCAGCACGCAGATTCTCTTACCATCTTCCGTTTTTCCAAAAACAAGTACAACTACACCATCACCTATTATTTTATAGGTCATATCAAGCATATGAAACTTCAAAGTAGGCATAAAATAAGGCAATTCGCCGATATATTTAAATATTACTATATCTTTAAATGCAATTCTTAAGGGGGTTTATGGAACAAGAAAAACATTGTTGGGAACAAAATCCAGGATGTGGTAAAGGTATTATTATATGTAATTCTTGTCCTGCTTTTAAAGCAAATAAATCATGCTGGGAATTTGATTGGAAGGAGGTTGCAAGAACATGCGACCCAACTGTAAAAGACATCTGGGAGAAATTTGCTGAGAGAAGATGCATTATGCTGGACTGTCCGGTGTATAACAAGCATAAGAAAGATATTGAAGATATAATGGAGCTCTTTGAGCACTGCCACGAATTCTAAAGCACCAGTAGTTTAACAATAGTATCCTTCTGGCCCTGCCGCTGCCCAATACTGTTGGGTGATTTCTCTCCTCCCCTCATCTGGCGAGGGGAGATATAAATCAGTCACAAAGTGACCAGCAGCAGGACAAGAATTAAGGCAAAACACATCTAAAATTTTATATAGATATGCCTTTTTCTTAGAATTATGCCAAAAATTATAGCACAGGGAGCTGAAGCAATCATTGTGCTTGACAAAGATAAAATAATCAAGGACAGAATTGCTAAGAGCTACAGGATAAAACAGATAGATGACAAGCTCAGGAAGAGTAGGACTCGCAGAGAAACAAAGATTATTGAAAAGTTGTCTGCTATTGGCATACCAGGACCTGAATTAATTGACTCTGATGATAAAAATATGCGCATTGTGATGGGAAATATTAACGGTAACAAACTTAGGGATGTGCTTGAAAACCTTGATTATGCTGTTCTGTGCAAAAAGCTCGGAGAACTTGTTGCAGAGCTGCACAATAATAACATAATTCATGGAGATTTAACAACATCTAACATGATTCTAGAGCAAGGCAAGATTTGTTTCATTGACTTTGGCCTAAGCTACTTCTCAACAAAGATAGAGGACAAGGCAGTTGACCTTCACCTTTTGAGGCAGGCACTGGAAAGCAAGCATTACAGGGTATGGGAAAAATGTTTCAAAGCTGTGCTCAAGGGATATAAGAAAGCAAAGCAGCACAAAGAAATCCTCAGCAGGCTGGAGAAGGTAGAACAAAGAGGAAGAAATAAAGAAAAAAAATAAAATTAAATCATAGTGATTCCCAGGTTTTTCCCGAGCTTGTCCTGGCGTTCTGAAGATTCCTTGACCTCGTCAATTTTGCCAAGTATCCATGGTGAGTTGACGCCTGTGATGATAGTCATCACGCATAGCTTGCCCTTCATACCCTCATCAATCCTTGCTCCCCAGATAACATTTGCATCAGGGTCCATGGATTCTGTGACAAGATCACCAACACGGCTAATTTCCTCGAGTGTCATGTCCTCACCGCCAATAATATGGATTAGTGCACCACTTGCACCCTCATAACTTATATCCAACAATGGGTTAGACAGTGCACCCCTGACTGCTTCGTCTACTCTATTGTTTGTGTCAGAGGCTCCGACGCCAATTGCAGCTACTCCACCACCAGTCATGATAGCCTTAACATCTGCATAGTCAAGGTTCACTAGGCTTGGTACTGCAATGGTCTCAACAATTCCCTTAATCATTGTAGATATCAGCTCATTTGCAACTGCGAATGCCTGTTTAATGGGCAGGTTGCCTGCAATCTGCACCAGCCTGTTGTTGTCTATGACAATCACAGTGTCAGACTGTTCCCTTAGCTGCTGCAGGCCGAACTCTGCCTTATCAATTCTGGCCCGTTCTATATTAAACGGCATTGTGACGGTTCCAATCACAATAGCCCCAACATCTTTTGCTACCCTCGCAATGACCGGCGCTGCGCCAGTTCCTGTGCCGCCGCCCATTCCAGCGCACACAAACACCATGTCGCAGCCTGTAAGAACATCCTTCAAAGACTGCAGGCTTTCCTCAGCAGCCTGAGCTCCTTTTTTTGGATAGCCTCCGCAGCCTAAGCCGCGAGTCAGTTCTTTCCCAATGAGAATTTTTGTATCTGCTTCAGAAATATCAACATGCTGCTGGTCAGTGTTAGCAGCTATAATCTCAGCTCCTTTAATGCCCTTTTGGTACAGCCATGTGACCATGTTGTTTCCTGCACCGCCAATACCAAATACCTTAATGTTGGCTTGGCTAACATCAAAGGAATTTTGCTTTTGTTTATCAGAATTCTCAATCGCGTCTTTAATAATAAAATCCATCTTTTCTGCACCTCTTATTTTAAAAAAAAAATAAGGGAAGCTGGCATTGCCAAACTTCCCAACTGTAGCCGATATTTGTTTACAAAGTTGACTTCATTTATAATGCGCGTGTCACGCGCAGCGATGATACAAAAACACATGTCAGCGCGCCCACATATGTGTATCATTTTTGGGCATTAGTTGTGTTTTTTGTATAGTTATATATTCATAACACAACTCATATATAAATCTTTCGCATTGTTCTAACTAATAAATCATGAAAAAGACGCAAAAAGATAGATAAATATAGAAAAAGTTATTCTTTAACTTTTGCAACAATCCTGTTACACTTCTCGCACTTGAAAATATTATACTTTGTATCTACAACTACCCTTTCTTCTTTTAGAACCATTTTTCCATTGCACAGCTTGCACCTTTCTTCTATCATCTTTGTCTCACTTTTTCTGCTCTTTGGTCATAACAATCCTTGCAATAGGTCAGAACCTTATCTCCGCCCCCTGGTGCAAGCCTGCAGTCCTCAACTTGGGCAATGTGCTTGCCGCATGCTACGCATTTATCGTACATGTTTATCAGTAGAATAATGGTAAAGCTAGTATTTAAGGTTTTTTATACCTAAGTGGGGAAATGATTTCCTGAATATCCGGAAGATATTCGATGCTCCTTTAAACCTGGCTTTTTTTTTCAACCAAAGCACTGTATTCTCTGAAATTCTTGGAAATCTTTCAACTTTCACGAAGAAATCTCCTTTAAAAACAGAATCTAGCTAATTCTTATAACTTTTGGGAGGAACAAGATGGAATCTCAGGCAATTGAAGAATTTTTGACAAATTGCAAAATTATTGACAAAGGCGAGACACTAGACAGCATGACTAATCGAGTATTTAGCGCTATTGCTGAAGTAGGGTATGGATTTGGTTATTCACAACAACAAGTCCATGTTTTTAAGGAGAGATTATCAGATTTGTTCCTTGAAAACTATTTTGTTCCAAGCACGCCTGTACTCACAAATGCAGGAAGGCATCTTGACAAGCCACTAACTGCATGTTCTGTTCCACCCATTGAAAGAAGGATGAAGCTTAAGGAGCTTGAAGTACTAATTAATGAGTATCATAAGAAAGGAATGGGGACTGGATTTAACTTTGATGATTCTGAAGACCCAGTAAGAGAAATTTTGGAATACAATGAAATTGCGGTAGAAGGTTTCAGGAAAAAGCAGATGGAACGACCAGTAGGGAATATGGGGATTTTATCTGTAGACCACCCAAAGATACGTGAGTTTGCAGCTCTAAAGTCAGACAAGTACAGGGACCTAGACTGGAAATTCAATATCTCGATTAACCTCAAAAAGGATTTTATGGAGGCACTGAAAAAAGATGAAGATTATACATTAAAAGATGGCACAAAGGTCAATGCAACTGAATTAATGGATGAGATAGTTGGGAATGCACATTCCTGTGGAGACCCAGGATTATTGTTCCTAGACAGGTTTGAAGAATTCAACATAACCCCACACCTTGGAAAGTATGTGTCTCTGGCTCCATGTGGGGAGATACCCATGGCAAGTGGAGAAACATGCCAGTTTGCATACATAAATGTTGGAAATTTTGTTGAAGATGGGCAGATAGGATATGAGAAGCTTAGAGATACAATATCTGATGTAGTCTTGATGCTTGATAACTCTCTTGAAATAAGCAAAGCAAATATTAACAATGAAAAAAGCGCAGATATGATAGGAAAAAAGCGGAAGATTGGGGTGGGTTTATGTGGGTTCTCTGATATGCTCATTTCAATGGGGGTTCCATATGATTCCCAGGAAGCTACAGATCTTGCAAAAGATATAATGAGTTTCATAAATTATGAATCAAAGGTAGCTTCTGTGAATCTTGCCAAAGAAAGAGGAGCATTCCCTGCTTTTTATGATAAAGAGACAAGAAGAGATGTAATAACCCGGAGATACCTTGACAAAGAATCAAGAACAGTAAAAGCTGAAGATTGGGAAACACTAAGGCAGGACATAGACACATATGGCATACGGCATGTGTCAACCACAGCACTTCCACCAACTGGAAGAAGTTCTATGGTAATAGGTGCTTCGCCATCTATCGAGCCAGCATTCAGATTAACTGTTAATGATATGCTTAAACAGAGCATGGAAGAGAATGCAAGATTGCATGGATATTTTGGGGATTTGGGTGAGATATACCAAACTATTGAGGAAACTGGTAGCTGCCAACAATCAAACCTGCCTGATGCTATAAAAGAGATATATAAGACATGCTTGGAGATTTCACCTGATGCACATCTGAATATTGTCGCAGGTTTCCAAAAATATACTGATGATTCTATTGCTAAAACAGTGAATCTCCCAAGTTTAAGCACACCTGATGCAATAAAAGACACGTATACACAAGCATATGAACTTGGCCTCAAAGGTATTACGGTCTATAGAGATGGATGCAAGGATTCGCAGCCAATGAAACTAAAGGAATCAGTCAAGCCAGTGGAAGAATTGAAGATTTATGTAGAGACACGCACACAATTGCAGCAGATATCATATGGTACAATTTTAAATGTGGTAGGTGCAACAAATGGATAAGGGAAAACTGATAGTATTCGAAGGAGTGGATGGTTCAGGAAAGAGCCACGTCAGCAAGCTAGTTGCAGAATCATTAGGTGCGCAACACATAGAGAGTCCACTGGATGAGTTTCAGCAGGTCAGGAAATATGTTAATGCTAACACTCCGCAGAAAGGGCAGCTATTTTTTTATCTGGCAACAAACCTTGACCTTTCAAATTATCTTGAGAAAACAGTACAGGAAAAAGAGGTTGTCTGTGCCAGATACTACCACAGCTCAATTGTAGATTATTCTGCTAGGCAGGATATCAGTTCAAATGCGTTAATGGAACAGTATTCAATATCTGACTCTGATTTTTTCCAGCCAGATTTGACAATACTCTTGTATGTAAACCAAGATGAGCAGAGGAACAGGATAAACAAGAGAAATAGGGGTGTAAACACAGCATCAGACAAGCTTTGCCTTGAAAATGACGAGTACAGGACAAAAATCACAGGCAAGTATCTCAAAATAGCAAATGAGCGCAGCTGGAATGTAATAGACACTTCAAACATGAGTATTGATGCTGTTGTAGCAGAATCTCTGCGGATAATAAGTGATTCACAATGAAAAATATAATTGTATTAAATGGAATCCACACATCTGGAAAATCCACTGTTGGGAAATATCATGGCGAAAGAGGGTTTGATTATTTGCCTGAGATTGCCACTGATTTGTTCAAATCAGGCTATGGTGTTGGGGCTGAAGGGGGACTAGGATTACAAATTTTGCTTATGCAAAAGGAATGTGTTAGGGATGAACAAATGCAAGAAAATATAGAAAAACCAGTGATTGAGAGTTGGCACACTGCTGTGCTAGCTCACTCCAGGGTTTATGGAGGGAAAACAAAAAAGATAATTGAGGATTCCTTCTCAGAATCCATAATGGGATTTGACCCAAAGGTGATTTACCTTGAACTTAATACAAAATCAATAAAGAAACGCAACTCCAAAATATATGGGGTGGTTGATGAGAAGGTATTGGATTTTTACAAGCAACTTGATCTGGCTTATAAAAAAGTTTTCCATAAATTTAGCTTGAATGTATGCTACGTAAATGCAGAAGATAATATTGTAAAAGTATGCGAGGCAGCTGTAAACATTTCAAAAAATCATCTTATCTAATAAAATGAAAATAACAGACAACATATACGGAACATTTGAATTCCCAGACAAATTTGATGAGATAATTAGCTCTGAGAGTGTCCAAAGGCTGAAGAGGATACACCAGAATGGTGCTGATTTTCTTATCGAGCCACGAAGAAGTGCTACTAGGTTTGAGCACAGTATAGGTGTTATGATTTTAATAAAAATTCTTGGCGGCTCTGAGGAAGAACAAATTGCTGGATTGCTCCATGACATAAGCCACACAGTGTTCTCCCATACAATCGACCAGGTAAAGGCAAGAAAGAACCATGACTATCATGAGGAAATCAAGCATGACTATCTAAAAAACACACAGTTATTGGACCAACTAAAGAAAATAGGCATGGAATACAACAGAATAATTGATGAAGAAAATTTTCCAATGCTTGACAGCCCTATTCCAGATATTTGCGCTGACAGGCTAGATTATTTCTTCCGAGATATGCTGAACATAGGCAGGATTAGCAAGGAACAGATAAACCAGATAATAGAATTTTTAGTGTTTAAGAATGGAAAACTCCAATGCAAAAGCATTGAAACTTCTAAGCTAATATTTGAGAAATTTCTGGAACTTAATTCTGAAGTATTCTTTGAACCAAAGTTAGAGGTTGTAAACATAATAATGAGCACATTAATAAAGAGATTGCATGATGATGGGCACATTACTGAAAAAGATTTCTTGCTTGATGATGAGTATATTATTAACAAGATTCTGAAAAGCAGAGATATAGGGATATTCTTGCAGTTGAACCAAGATATTAAGTTTAAGGTAAGTACAACAGAGACAAGACATTTTCTACAACGAAAGTTAAGATATATGGACCCCTTAGTAGCAGAGCATGGAAAGAGATTAACAGAGATTGATGAAGATGCAAGACGGGTTCTTGAAAAATACCTTAAGACACCAGCAAAGCAGTTTTATGAGATACCAGTACTTGATAAGTTAAATGGAGGTTAAAAAGATGGATTTACCAGACAAACAAGAAGTTATTGATTATATTACGGAAGTTGTTGAGACAACACTCAAGCAGACCAAGGCAGCATTTGAAAGGTCAAGGCAGGATTCAATAGAAGCAGAGTCCAGGATGCAGTCAAGGTATGATACTCAGGGAATTGAAGCAGCATACTTAGCAGATGCGTTTGCAATGAAGATACCTAATCTTAAAAAACAACTCTATGTAATCAGCACACTAAAGATACCTAATAATAATGGCACAATAGGGTTGTGCAGCATTGTTGGAATCAAAGAGATGGAGTCAAATAAGGCGAGCAATTACATAATCATGCCAGCAGGAGGTGGAGAAGAGATTAAATATAAAGGAATCTGTTTTACTGTACTAACACCACATGCACCAAGGGGATTTGCCATGATTGGCAAGCAAGAAGGTGATACCTTTAAGCTGGAGATTGACAATAAGAACATTGAATACATGATTGAGCAAGTTGCTTAACACTACAAGAAAACAAGATATATATACTCTTGATATTTTTAGTAACACATGATAATTGTAAGTGCTTGTTTAGTTGGAATAAAGTGTAGGTCTAATGCTTATTTATTTGCAAAGATGCGTGGTGAAAAAGACCCCTTGTTCGCTGAGTCGGATATTTGCTTAACCAAAGTTTATCAAAGGGTCTTTGGAAAATAATTTTTCTTTTTTTTCCAAAACCTTTAAATAAATGAATGGAGTAACGGTATTATCATGAAACTTCAGATACCAAAAGGAACGCGGGACTTTGGCCCAGAAGAAAAGATTCTTCGGCAGCAGGTAGTTGAAGCTATAAAGAGCGTGTTTGAGCTCTATGGGTATTCGCCTCTTGAGACTCCAATCATTGAGAGAATGGATGTGCTCTCATCCAAGTTTGCAGGTGGTGAAGAGATTCTCAAGGAAACATTTAGGTTTACAGACCAGGGCGGGCGCGAGCTCGGGCTTCGCTATGATTTAACAGTTCCACTGTGCAGGTTTGTTGGCATGAACCCTAATCTTAAGATGCCTTTCAAGAGGTATGCTGTTGGACGCGTTTATAGGGATGGCCCAATCAAACTTGGGCGTTACCGTGAGTTCTGGCAGTGCGATGCAGATATTGTTGGCTGCAAAGATGTTGTTGCAGACGCTGAAATAATAAAGATTGCAGACGATGTCTTCAAGAAGCTTGGCTTTGATGTTATTATAGAAGTTAACAGCAGAAAGGTGCTTGAGGCAATACTTGACTATGCTGGCATCAAGAAGAACAGGGAAGCAGTTATGGTTGCTATTGACAAGCTCAAAAAGGTAGGACTTGATGAGGTAAAAAAAGAGATGCTGCAGAGCATCACCAAGGAACAGACAGACAAAATAATAAAAGCAATCAAGATGAAAATTGATGAGCTGGACAAAATCTTGCCAGACAAAGAAGGTATTGATGAAATTAAGAAAATATTTGGGTACCTCAAAGCAATGAATGTTAAGAGTGCTGTGTTTGAACCAAGCCTAGCCAGAGGATTAGCATATTATACTGGACCAGTTTATGAGGTCTTCCTGAAAAAGTCTGAGATAAAGTCAGCTGCTGCAGGTGGCGGAAGATATGACCAGATGATTGGAGAATTCCTCGGCTCAAAGCAGGAATATCCTGCAACAGGAATCTCATTTGGCTTAGAGGTTATTACAGAAGCTTTGAAGCTCAGCAAGAAAGAGCTGGATAAGAGTGTTACAACAGTGTTTGTAATTCCAATAGGAACCCTGAAAGAATCACTGAAGATTGCACAGCAGCTAAGGGATGCTGGAATCAGCACTGACATTGACCTGCTTGGAAGAGGTCCTTCAAAGAATCTTAACTATGCAAACAGCATGAGTATTCCATATGTAATCTTTATCGGTGAAGATGAGCTAAAGCAAAAAAAGGTAAAATTAAAAGACATGAAAAAAGGTGGTGAATCATTAATAAATATTGAGGAAGCTATTAAAAAGATAAGATGAAAACACTGCTACTTCTTAACCCACAATCAAACCTGCTAAGGAACATAAGGAACCAGAGGGCATTCCTGAAATTCATAAAAGAAAGCCTGCACTGGCTTGAATTTGATTACACTTATAAGAAACCTTCTGAGATTAACTTTGATGGCTACGAGAAGATTGTAATTACTTCTGGTGATGGAGGATTTACTGATTTTCTTCAAGCTGTGCCAAACCTTGAAGACAAGCTAATCTGTCACCTGCCTGCTGGCACTGGCAAGGACATTGCCAGGTCGCTTGGGATTGAGCATATGGATATTGCAATAGAATGCTGTAAAGAGGCACTGCAGGGAAACCCTGAATTTATTGCACAGGCAGACATTGGAGAGGCAACTATTCACGCTGATGGGGAAACGAAAGATATGAAATTCTTCGGCACTGTTGGAGTTGGGATTGACGGCTTGGTTGTAAAAAACTTAAGCACAAGATTTAAGCATCTATTTGGGAAGATGTCATACAACCTGGCAACACTTAAGGCTCTTATAGGTTACAAACCAGAAACTTATTGGGTTAGGTTCAATGATTCAAATAGAAACATAGCTTATCCAAACACATTCACAATCAATGTTTCCAATGTAAGATATACTGGCGGCGGCATTGATATACTACCTAAAGCAGATTGGCAGGACGGATACCTTGACGCGCTGATTGTGCACAGTATGAACAAGAGCAAAGGAGTTAATGTGCTTAAGAAAGCTAACAAAGGAGAGCATACAAATATTAAAAACGTTGAATATCTTGATTCACAGACAAAGATAAAAAAGGTGCAGATTGAGCGTTCAGGTATAATCAAAAGATTTCATTTTCATCTTAGCGGGGAATACCAGTTTGCTGACAAGCTTATATTAAAATTAACAGGAATAAAAACAAGGATGGCTTACAACCCTACTTAAGACCGCCAATCACATCCCCGAATTTCTTGTGTTTTTTTGTGACTGCCTTTATCATTGCCTCGAGGTTTTCATCAATATGGGCCAGCTTTTTCTCAAAGTGTATTATTCTTGTGATTGCAAACACCATAAATCCTATGGCAATTATAAGAAGTACTATAACCAAAATCTGGCTTAGCTCAAGCATAATATTTGTCTAGCATGAATAATATATAAATTTATGCAAAAGTTTTTATATTCATTTAATCCACTTAACTTCACAGTGGTAAACGATGAACCATTAGAACAAAGAATTACAAATCATGCTAAACAGGATTTAATAGATATCTGCTCAGATTTTCTTTGTGCTTGTCATACTGGCGTGAATGCGATAAAAGAATTTACTGGTGAGACCGATAAACTGGCTGAAAGCATGCCTTTTGAAGAAAAATATGAGAATCATGTTGAATAAATTCGAATGACGCGGCTTCAAAAAGTGTATCACGCCAGATGCAATGAAACAGTACCACTAAAAGAATTC
>JAFCCF010000065.1 GCA_017610325.1 Candidatus Aminicenantota bacterium
TTATATATATGTCAAAGACAAGATATTGCCAGGAGAAGTAGCAAAGACAATTAAGTTGAATGAGAATATCATCCTAGACATGAATAAAGATAAGAAACTCATAGGAATTGAAGTGCTGGATGCCAAGAGTATTCTCTCTCAGGAATTATTATCTAAGAAGATTCTAATTTAAAAAATAAGAAAAAACACGAAAAGAGCAAAGCTCTTTTGTGTCCCAGAAAACGTTGGTTTCTGTGAAATTAACTTATCTCGAAGCTTAGGTGCACTGTTGCAGTAACATCAAGCTTCTGCGGCTGGATGTTTGTTGGCACATCTCCTGCTGCCTCTACCTTCAGCGCGTCGCCGCGGTAGGTGTAAGGGGTGTAGTAGTAGGTTGACTCTGAGATTGTTTTGATTTTGCCAAGGGATACACCCAGTGTCTTGGTAAGTTTTTTTGCCTTGTCGCTTGCAGTCTCAGCTGCCCTTTCCATTGCCTCGTCCCTAGCATCCTTTTCCTTCTCATCAGAGAGGGTAAAGAGAACATTATCAATGCGGTTAGCACCTGCATCAACAGCCACATCAATAAGGTCTCCTGCCTTATCAATGTCGTCATGCGTTACCTTAAGTATGTGTCTGAGCTCATAGCCAACAAGTTCTGATTCTTCAGTTACCCTGTTCCACTCATACTTAGGATACAGGTTGTAGTTAGACGTCTCTATGTCATCTGACCTGACACCTGCTTTTTTCAAATCTGCAATCACATCATCACTAATCTCTGCATTGATGTTCTTTGTCTCAACTGCTGTGTCTTCCAGAGTCTGGATCTCAATGTAGATCTCAATCTCATCTGGATCTACTGTCAGCTCTGCATTGCCAGAAACACTTATTGTGTCTGTTTCAGAGCTTGGGTTCACAATTATCTTTGGCTTTGATGTTACGCCAAGTATTGCAACCAAAACAAGTCCCAATATAAGGATTGTCCACATTAAATTGTTTTGTTTAGTCATAATAACTCACCTCAACATACTATAAGCATACCATCTATAAATACATTTTGATGGGTTCTATTTGAGTTGAAGTTAATTCCCTCTAATAGGCTTAGAAACAGGACAGATTTAAGGCAAAAATTTATATAATTTGTAATTATACTAAAGGGTAAGATGGATGTAACAGAAGCTGAGAAGATAAACAAGCTTGCAAAGAACCTTAAGGATAATCATCTAGCTGTTAATATGACTGAAGCTATTAATATGGCCACTAATATCCTCAGAAAGGAAAAGCAGGAAAAGATTGAAAAAGAGGCCAGAGATACCCTTGAGGAAGTCCCATTGGAAAGTTCTGGGCCTGAATCAGTTGCTGAAGATGAATCCTTTGATGCAGAATCTGAACCTGAGCCAGAAACTGAAGAGCCTGAGGTTGAGACTGAAGAAGCTAAAGAAGAAAAGATTGACCTTGAAGATGATGCTGAGGAGATAATTGGAGATGAGGAAAAAGAGGCTCAGCAGGAAATGGCTGAGGAGACACAGCGTACACTTCCTGTAGATGATAAAGATTATGATGTAACTGAAGATGACCGTAGTGTGTCAGAAATTCTTGGAGAGAACGAACAGGAAGAAAAGGAAGACAAGTCCGAAGCAGAACAGCAGCTAGCAGAGGAAAAATCAGAGCAAGGGGAAACAGAAGAAGAAAAACCCAGCGAAGCACCAGAAGAAGAGAAAAAAGAAGAGCCCCAAGAAGCATCAGAACAAACCGAAGAAAAAGAGGAGCAAAAAGAGGAGCCAAAACAGGAAGAACCAGCTAAAGAAGAAAAGAAAGAAGAAAAGAAAGAAGAGTGGGTTGACCTGACAAAGACATTCTATTTTGGTAAAAAATAATGCCAAACATTTTTATTATCCATGGGACAGGGGGAAGCCCTAATGATAATTGGTTTCCCTGGCTGAAAAAAGAGCTTGAAAAGCTGGGCTGCAAGGTTTTTGTTCCACAGTTTCCAACCCCAGAAAACCAGACCCTGGAGAACTGGCTGAAAGTCTTTAAAGATTATGAACAGCACACTGGCGAAGACTGCATCATAGTGGGTCACAGCTTGGGTGTGCCATTTATCCTGAACCTTTTTGAGAAATACAAGGCAAAGGCAGCTTTTCTTGTAGCAGGCTATATTGGTCTGCTTGGCTCAGAGTTTGATGAAATAAACCATACAATAACTGACCGCAGCTTTGACTGGAAAAAAATCAAAAGCAACTGCAAAGAGTTTTTTGTGTACTGTAGTGATGATGACTGGGCAGTGCCATTGGAAAAGGCAAAACAGGTCTCAGATAAATTAGGAGTTAAGCCAAAAATACTTCACAACGCAGGCCACATTAACCAGGGCAGCGGGTTCTATGAGTTTGAGCAGCTGCTTGAGGATATCAAACATTATCTTGACCTAAGTCCTTAAATTCATTGCCAAGTCTGTTCCAGATGATATAGTCAACAAAGGAGCCGACTGTTTCTTTTACTTTACCATTGTTATTCAGAATAAAGTCAGCATTGCCAAGAAAATTAAGGTTTTCTTTTGCGCGCTGGAGTCTCTGCTCAATCTCATGGTCATCATCCCTGCCTCTTTGCAGCATTCTCTGTTTCAGGTTTTTAAGGGATACAAAAACAAATACTATCTTTGTGGGCTGGTGTTTGCTCTTTAGCTCATATGTCAACTGATTTGAAATGTTCAGGAACACATCATAGCCCTGTTCAAGCTTTTCCAATAATTTCATCCCAACACCATAGCTGGCTCCGTAAACCGTATACTTAGCAAATAGCTTCAGCCTCTTGAATCTTCTTTCTGAAACAAAGTGATATTCCCTGCCCTTCATTTCACCCTTTCTGGGTTTGCGGGTTGTATACTTGATTGGAACAAAAACCCTTCCAATTATACTAACGGTGCGGCAAATAACTGTATCTTTGCCAGAGCCAGACGCACCCACAATGAGATAAAAAGTGCCTTTCTGCATCTTTGCTACCTGTAAATCTTCTGCCTCTGCAGAAGCTTGTCATCAATTGGTTTTACTATGAAATCACTGCTAGATATCCTACCACTATAGCCAATGAAACAGATTGCATTTATCTGTGCAGCAACTGCTGCTGAGACCATACTCTCTCCTCGCTCCTCATACATAAGCACAGCAGCTGCGAAATGGTCTCCAGCTCCATTTGTGGCGTCTTCCCTGCGAGGTATTTCTGCTGAGAGCTGAGACTTTATCCTCTTGTTATTGAGAAATATGTGGTATGTTTTGCTGTCTTTTCCTGCGGCAAACACACCATTGTTGCCTAATGTTACATATATGCTATGCCTTTCTAAGCCAGAAGCGTGCTGTAATGTCAATGCATCACCTATGCCCCACAAAGCGTCAATATTTTTTTCATTCTCATCTCCAAGCGACTTGTGTTCTGGATTAAATACTGTTCCAATTTCGTCATAGTTGAATATGCTTGTTGCATATGGTATAAGGCTGTCCCGCACAAAATCAAAATTGTCAAAGGATGTTGTTACAACAACACCAACTGGTTTTTTGTATTTTGTGCAGGAATCCATTATGCAGCTAGCAAGAGAATCATCTTTGACGCTGTTCATCACAATTCTCTTGGATGAGCGTACAATACCTTCAATGTTGCTTTTTTCAATTTGTGTAAGTGGTTTGTTTTTTTCAATCGGGCTACGAATTACGCGCTTGTTCTGGCCAAGCCCAAGCACAACATTAACTGCTGTCTTTCGTTTGTTGAGGAAATATGCCTCTATCCTGTGGGCTTCCATATATTCCATCATTAATTTAACTGGTACTTGTATGTCAAGGTACATG
>JAFCCF010000066.1 GCA_017610325.1 Candidatus Aminicenantota bacterium
TGGCCCGCTCATGCTGAATGGTGCATTTAATTATCAGAGAACACATAATGCATCTTTTACATCAGCAGTTGGAGGTGTTTCAACACCTCTCTTTGGAGGCAGATTATCAGTTAATTACATGTATGAGCCAAGCCTTGCAAAGCAGTTTGGTCTGGAAAATGGGCTTAGCATTAGATACTCTGTCATGATTCCTCTTAAGTAAGCACACGTTTTCTTGATTATTATTTCTTTCCCTCTTTTCAAATCAACTCTGTAGAAAATCTAGCCCACAGCCACCGGCTGCGCTTTGCGCAGTTTCAATTTTACTAAATTCCACCCCTCCGCTGGTTGCTTTGCAACTATTTTTCTCTCTCCCCTGCCTAGCGTGGGGGAAGAAAAACACCCTTAAGGGCAGCGGAGGGGCTCTCTGATTATTGTATCTCCCCTCACCAGATGCGGGAGGGAAAAAATTACCTGAAAGGCAGCGACAGGATGCAGGGAGACTTTTTCAGCAAAGCACCCTGATTTCCAAAATATTTATATACTACTTATTACATTTATGTAACATATGTTACAAAAATATAGTATGTGGTTGGTTGCGGGAGTCTTCTTTAGAGAACCAACCAAAGAACACTATTTGCTCTGGAGATAAGCAGAAAGATAAATCTTGCCCACACTTCCACCCAAAAGCATTTGTTAAAACTTGAAAAAGATTCAATTATAAAGCAAAGAATTGAAAATAAAGGGACTAGGAAGTTCCCCTTATATATTGCAAACACAGAAAGTGAAATTTACAAGTATTATAAGAAAATATTTAATCTTATTGAATTGCGTGAGCTTGTCCAGTTTCTAAGAGACAAGCTGATGCCGGCTGCAATAATCCTATTTGGAAGCTATCAAAGGGGAGAAGATATTGAAGAGAGTGATATTGACCTTTTTGTTCAGTCTAAAGAAAAAAAAGTTGAGCTAGGCAGGTTCAGAAGAAAGCTTGGAAGAAACATCCAGCTGCATTTCCAGACTGATTTCAGTGATTACCCTAAAGAACTGAAGAACAATATTGTGAATGGTGTTGTATTGTATGGCTATTTGGAGGCATTCTGATGGCCTCTGACAAACAAAAAGCCAGGTCTCTTAAGCAAATGGCTGAGATTACGCTGCAGAGGCTGAAGGAGACTAAGATAAAAAAATATCCCAGCAATAGCTTGGTTGATTATTATGATATCCTCAGAAAGCTTATGGAAGCTCTTTGTGATACTGACGGTGTTAAGTTCAGGGGAGAAGGAGCACATTCTAAGATTATTGATTATGTGTGCCAAAAATACAAGTTTGGTGAAGCAAAGAGAGTATTCCTGCAGCAGTTGAGGGACTATAGAAACAGAATCTCCTATGAAGGGTTCAACATTGCTGCTGATTATATTACAGATAATCAAGATAAGATTGAATTGATAATAACCTCCCTTATGAGACTTGTAAACGCAAAGACACATCAGGATTGATTAGATTGTTTTGGAAAAAAGAAAAACTCCCTGACTGAATGCCTAATTCTCAGGGGATTCATCACCACTGCCCTGTGACAACAAAACCGAAAGATTTAAATACTAGTTCTTCAATATTCTCTGTGTTGAACAGGTGAGTATGTTGAAGATAAGAAATGACCTTGGAGATGCACTAAGAAATCCCCTGAATCATATAGTTGCTAATAGGTCTAAGTCTGGATTTAAATGGTACCAGAAAGCAATTGCATATCCGCTTGTTTCTTTGTTTTGTAGCTTTGGTCTTGGCGCATTTGCTGAAACAAAGACAGAGGAAAAGAAAGAGGGCATTAAGATTGAAGATACATCTGGTCCAGAACTATCTGATAAAGTACTGCAGCCTGATAACATACCAACTATTATGGGTGGTGGCTTTAAAACACCTCCTGAGATGTATGAGCATTATTTTAATGAAGGACTTGCATATGCTGAAAAAGGCGATGATGAAAGCAGGATAAAGGCTGTTGAATACTTTGTCAAGGCAATGGAGACAGATAAGAAAAAGGCATTTTCTTTTGACACTAGCGCACTGGATGATGTTACGCGAGAGCTTTACACTCGCGCTCAGAATGTAATTGGAATTAGAAATTTTATGCAGGAGCAGGAAGAGGCAAAGAAAAAGGGTTCCTGGCTTAGCAGGAATTGGTACTTGGTTGTTCCACTTCTGGCAGCTGCTGGATATGGAGTCTACAAGGCATTAACACCAAAACCAGACCCAGACCCAGACCCTGTCCCACAACCACAACTACTTACATTTAATGTCATCAACAGCTATGATGGTCCTGTTACTAGTTTTACTAAAAGTGTGCTGCCTGGTACTGCAGTTACTGTTAGTCTGGATGAAATCATAAACACACATGGTGTCACTGATATTGATACTCAAAGGATTGCTATATGGTCAGACAACTACACAAGCCAGGTTGACTTTGACACAGATGGTGCTTCTGAAATCAATAGTTCACCAAATACTCCAACATCATACAATGTTATTGTCTTTGACATGATTCCTGACCTGGATTACATCTGGATGGACCCTGAGAAAGTATTGTGGACTCACTGGGGCACAGTTCGGCATGATAAACGCAATCTAAAAACAAAAAGACAGGACTTTGATGGCCAGACAGGTCCGCAGTATATCTGGGACCAGTGTTTTGACCAGCATAATAAGGCACTAAATAGGTATGGTATTATATGGGGCTCATGGGAAATTGTCCAAGAGGGTGATGTTGATTTCACACATGGTTATGGTGACACTGCTGGTGCTGGACAAAACTTCAAAGAAAAAATCATAGTAAATGCAAAAAAGATGCTTACTGATAAGAACAAGCGCAAGGTTGCTAATGAGGAAACAACTGAGAATGCAACACATTCAAATGGTCTTGGAAGTGACACATTATCTTCCTCCTGGCCCTATATAACTAATCATGAAACAGATGGCAGCTTAAATGGCATTGGGGAGAGGCTTTTATTATATGTGTTTATAAAAGATGCAACAACTGGTGTTAAGGTTGCCGCAAACCAGCAAATGATGCAGTCGCAGATGGCTGCAGCTCAATCTGCGAATCATCAGGGGATAAATAATCAGGGTCCTATTAGTGGAATCCCAAGCAGTGTAATGAGCACCTCAGACCCAGGGATTGCTATGAGCCAGATGCTTGGGGCAGTGCCAGGCGGTATTGAAGCTAGGGTTGGTAACTGGGCATTTGGAGCAGATGCTGGCTCAATATATGCTGGCCTTGGAGACCAGGATGCAAATGTAAAACTTGCTTTGAAAAACATCTGGGGAGGAGCACTAGAGACAGTTGCATCTGCAAAACTAAACAAAAACAATTATACATTTTCACTTGACATGAACCTAGCAAGGCAGATGTCAATGTACAGGGCAGGCATGGCAAAATATGGCAGAGCAGTGTCATTTAGTGTGTCTGATACTTATTTTAATGGTGTTAATATGTTTGATGTTTCTGTGGGTGCATTGCAGAGACCAGACACTAATCACACCAGCAAAGGCTTTAGCAATCATGTTTTTGTAATTAGATACAGTAACCTGACTTCAAAAGACATGCAAAATCACAGGGTAAATGCCACTGCAAATCTTGATAATTTTAATGTGGGAGGTTCATTTGGGACTACAAACATACCTGAGAAAAGCATAAACATGGGTGTTAATGCATCTGCAGATTTTGGCAAGTTTGCTGTTGCTGGTTCATATGATACAACCCTCAACTCAAACACACCAATGTCACAGTTTTATACCGCAGTAACAAGTGATGTTGGAAACACAAAACTCAGGGGTTCATACAGGTATTTCACCATAGGCAATTCAAAAATATCTTCATTTGAAGGTGCATTAATCAAGAACTTTAATTTTGGAAACCTGATGATTGGACTGTTGTATGAACCGCAGAGTGGAAAGCCACTTGGCTTCAGAGTAGGACTTGATTTTGATTTACACAGGAAATAATCTTGTTTCCCTCTATTCTAACCAGATACAGTCAACCTAAGTGCCAAATATTCAGAGCCACTCCGCTGCTGCTCAATTCTGGAAAATGGGCTTAGCATTAGATACTCTGTCATAATTCCTATTAATATTAAATAATTTTTTTTATTTTCCTCTAATCTAACCAAAATATTTATATACTACTTATTACATTTATGTAACATATGTTACAAAAATATAGTATGTGGTTGGTTGCGGGAGTCTTCTTTAGAGAACCAACCAAAGAACACTATTTGCT
>JAFCCF010000067.1 GCA_017610325.1 Candidatus Aminicenantota bacterium
TTGCGAGCGGTTCTGGAAGTGTTTTTGCACTTGGGGTGCTTGAGACACTTTACAACAAGGAGATGAATATTGAAGATGGTATTAAGCTGGCTGTAAAGGCAGTCAATGCAGCTGTCCAGAGGGACAGTGCAAGCGGAGAGGGTATTGACGTTTTCCAGATTACAAAGGAAGGCGTAAAAGAAGTTTTCCATAAAGTACTAGATAGAAAGCTTGAAATTTAGGTTTGCATTTTTGAAACTGTTCAATCTATTCTGAAAAAAATAAAACAAAGGTGTATTCTATTGGGAGAAATAATAAAGGAAATTCTTAAGCAACTGCCCGAAGAAAAGATTAGCGATGCAGGGTTTGAAGGAGCCAACATTGTATTGTACACAAAGGACAAGCAGTTTTTCCTGAACAACGAGGGTTTAATCAAAAAGATAGTTGACAGTATAAAGAAAAGGGTTGAATTAAGGCCTGACCCAGCCATAACCGTAGATATGGAAACAGCTGAAAAAGAGATAAAAAAGATAATCCCTGAAGAGGCAAAGATTGGCAACGTCATATTTGACCCGCAGCGTTCTATTGTTATTATAGAAGCTGAAAAGCCTGGCCTGGCAATTGGAAAACAGGGTGTTTTATTAAGAGAGATAAGGCAGAAATGCCTGTGGGTGCCATTAATCAATAGAACACCTCCAATAAAGTCGCAGCTTATTGAAAACATAAGGAGCGTGTTATACCAACACTCGGATTACAGGAAAAAGTTCCTTGACAAGATTGGCCACAGGATATATGATGGCTGGTTAAGGGGCAAGAAAGAAGAGTGGATAAGGGTAAGCTATCTTGGCAGCGGAAGGCAGGTTGGCAGGAGTTGCCTGTTCCTTCAGACACCAGAGTCAAGAATCCTGCTTGACTGCGGCATTGATGTTGCAAATGAAAAAAATGCTTATCCAGCACTTGAAGCGCCAGAGTTTAGGATTGAGGAACTGGACGCAGTTATAGTTTCTCACTCACACCTTGACCACAGCGGATTTGTGCCATACCTGATTAAATTCGGCTACAAAGGCCCAATCTACTGCACAGCCCCAACAAGGGATGTCATGGCATTGGTACAACTGGACTTTGTAAAAATCCAGCGCGGCGAGGGAAAAGACCCAATCTACACAAGCGAGGAGGTCAAGGAGATGGTCAAGCACTGCATCACGCTTGAGTATGATGAAGTTACTGACATAACACCTGATGTTCGGATAACATTCTACAACGCAGGCCACATACTTGGAAGTTCACTTGTGCACCTGCACGTTGGAAATGGCTTGCATAACCTAGTTTACACAGGTGACCTTAAGTATGGGAAAACACATCTGCTTGAGCCAGCAGTTACAAAGTTCCCGCGCCTGGAAACACTTATGATTGAAGCAACCTACGGAGGCAAGGACAACATTCTGCCTTCAAGGCAGGAAGATGAAGCGAGGTTTGCAAATGTTATCAAGGAAACTATCAACGGCGGCGGCAGAGTTCTAATACCTGTGCTTGGAGGCGGAAGAGCGCAGGAAATCATGCTCGTTATTGAAAATCTTATAAAGAACGGGGAACTCAAGGATACCCCTGTTTACATTGATGGAATGATATGGGATATCACTGCAATTCATACTGCATACCCTGAATTCCTGAGCAACAGGGTCAGGAAACTTATTTTCCATAAAAACCAGAATCCTTTCCTGAGCAAAATCTTCAAAAAGGTTGGCGGCAAAAAAGAAAGAAAAGTAGTTTTTGAAGAAAAAGGTTCTTGCATAATTATGGCAACAAGCGGTATGCTTGTGGGAGGACCATCTGTTGAGTATTTCAAGAATATGGCTAGCTTTTCAAAAAATTCAATCTTATTTGTCTCATACCAAGGAGAGGGTTCGCTTGGAAGGCGAATTCAACGCGGGGAGAAAGAGATTGTATTCAGGAACGGCATGAAACAGGAAGTTACTGAGGTTAAGATGCGGGTTTACACATTTGACGGTTTCACAGGTCACAGCGGCAGGCGAGAACTAATGAGTTATGTGTACAAGTGCCAGCCCAAGCCAAAGCGGGTCATCATAAACCACGGCGAGAACTCAAGATGTCTTGATTTAGCTTCTTCTATCCACAAAATAAACAGAATTGAGACAAGCGCACCAAGAAACCTTGAGTGTGTTAGGGTTAAATAATTAGATCCCACTAAAATCCGAACATTCTCACACAACCCTTATCAGCGTTGGCGGAGCTGTGCGACACTCAGCTGAAGCTGAGATCCCACTAAAATCCGAACATTCTCACTGGACAACCTGAAAGAAATTCGATTCACGCT
Source organism: Candidatus Aminicenantota bacterium (assembly GCA_017610325.1). Classification (GTDB taxonomy): domain Archaea; phylum Nanobdellota; class Nanobdellia; order Woesearchaeales; family JAFCCF01; genus JAFCCF01. The sequence goes on from JAFCCF010000067.1 coordinate 2,315, forward strand.
CTGGGTTAAGAATTCTGAGGTTTGATAAGTTGTTTTCTTAGTTTTAGCTCCACTACCCACTGGACAAGTGTGTGTGAGATATTTAAAGCTGTGAATTTGTAAAAGAAAAAAGGTCGAGCCAGGCAAAACATTTGGCTCAAAACCAAGTTGACATCCTCGCGGTGGAAGTTAAGTGGTTTAACATGTATAAATACTTTTCGTTCAGTAGAGCTGGGGTGGTCGAGTCTGGCAAGGCGCTTGGCTCAAGACCAAGTTGATACCTCGCGGTATCACGCGGGTTCAATTGAGATTAAAAATCTCAGAACAAACGTGTCAACTACGGAAAGTCCTGTCCCCGGCGCTGATAAAATGAAACAAGTTGAACTAAAACAGGTTGTATTTGAGTATGAGAATGGCAAAAAGATAGTGCTGCGGGGCAAAGACCTACAAGAATGGCTGTTGTTCATCAACAAGCAGATAGTTGAAAACAAAAATCAACTGGGATTATAAATACCAGAGGTTCAAAAATGCTTTGCATTTTGGAAACCTTTAAATAAAACCAGATTAATAGAAATAGTATGGATTCAGATTTTATGAATGAGAAGAAGCCTGGGAAAAAAATAAAGAAAAGCTACTTAATCTATTCAGCAGTTATCTTCGCTATTATTGTTGTTATCTTTGTGCTGGCTCTTGGTCTTAAGGGTGATAATAAGGATAAACTTACTGGCGCAGTTGTTTCAGACCTAAATGATTACACACTAGAGCAAGAAACAGATAAAACACTTGATACTGGTGAGTCTGCTGGCACAGATGTTGCTGGCGCAACAACAATTACTGATAGTGAGACAACAACCACGACAACTACAATACCAGAACCAAAAATTACACTCGCTGACCAGACAGACATCATAAACAAGATTATCCTGCTCAGGGAGTATTCGGATAAAAATGACCTAGGCGAGGCTGCTGTTGTTTTTGGTGAACTGAAAAATCAATTTATTAATATAAATCTTGATGATGCTTTATTGTCTGATCTCTCTGTTTGTATTAGCAGTAGATGCGATGACAGAAAGTACTTTGACCTAATAGACCTTGTTACGCTCCAAAATATTGACAACAGCAGAAACAAGCTAATCCGTCATGTTATTAAGGTGTATAATCTTTGGAATAGAAAGAATGAAGAGAAGTGGCTTTTAGCTCTTGGAGAAGTACATCAATTGGTTAAGGGCATAAACAACAAGGACATCACATCAAAATGGAACCTGGTTGTTAAGTGCAATGCGAATTGCAACGAATTCTCTGACCTTGTCTTCGAGCTTGTGCAAGAGATTGATTCTGTTTAGGAGTAACTACCAACAGATAGTAAAAACCCAAAGATTTATATATGCCTGGTGTTTTCTCAGATACTATGTCAGATTTAGATAAACACATGAAAGAACTTGTGGG
>JAFCCF010000027.1 GCA_017610325.1 Candidatus Aminicenantota bacterium
CATTGAAACAAAATCAACAAGCGTTTTGTTGATAAGCTCCCTAAGAAGCTCAGGGTTTGAGCCGTTTGTGTCAAGCTTAACAAGCATGTTAAGCTTCTTTACCTTCTCACAGAAATTAGGCAGGTCTGGATGGATTGTTGGTTCACCTCCAGTGATGCACAACCCATCAAGCCATTTTCTTTTCTCGTCAAGATAGTCTAATATTTCTCCCTCTGTCATTGTTGGCATTCCCTTATAATTAAGAACAAGATCTGGATTATGGCAATAGCCGCATTTGAAATTACATCCCCCAAGAAAGATGGTTGCAACTAAATAAGGTGGATAATCCACTATCGACGCCTTCTGCAGACCTTTAATTAACATTTCGAGACCTTACTGAACAGCTATCTCCTGCTTAACATCATTCTTAAAAGAGTTATTTAACCCTTTCTCCTCATTGAATGTCTGCCTGAACTTGAACTCCTCTTTTTTTCCGTCGTTCCAGTTCTGTACAGGCCTGTAATATCCAACAATACGGCTGTAAACCTCACAGTCCTTGTTACATTCAGGGCACTTGAACACTTCCCCTTTTATGTAACCATGGTCCGGACATATACTGAATGATGGTGTGATTGAAAAATAAGGTATGCGCGTGTTCTCCGCAATCTTTTTGACAAGACGCATGCAAGCTTCACCATTGCTCACCTTCTCTCCCAAGAACGTATGAAATATTGTTCCGCCAGTATAAAGATGCTGGATGTCGTTCTGGTGTTCCAGTGCCTTAATCATATCATCTGTGTGGTCTACAGGAACCTGTGTGCTGTTTGTCAAGAAAGGCACCTTATCCCCCGCAGTTATTATGTCTGGGTACATCTCCTTGTCAATCAGCGCAAACCTGTATGCGGCTGATTCTGCAGGTGTTGCTTCAAGGTTGTACAGGCTGCCTGTTTCTTTCTTAAACTTTTTCATCTTATCTCTCATAAAGTTCAGGGTTCTTATTGTAAACTCCTTGCCTTCTTTAGTCATGATGTCCTTGTCTTTTCCAAGGAGGTTCATACATGCTTCATTCATGCCGCATAATCCAATTGTTGAGAAGTGGTTGTTGAAGTTTCCAAGATATCTCTTTGTATATGGCATCAGGCCATTTTCCATGTTCTTGTCGACAATCTTTCTCTTTATCTCAAGAGACTGCTTTGCAAGTTCCATATACTTCTCTAGTTTTTTATGGAACTCTTCTTCATTCTTTGCTTCATAGGCAAATCTATTCACATTCATTGTAACAACACCAAGGCTGCCGGTGCTGTCCCCTGGGGCAAAAATATGTCCCGGCCTTTCAACAAGCTCTGTTTGGTCAAGGTTAAGGCGGCAGCACATTGCTCTGATAGACTTTGGGTCCAGGTTGCTTCCAACATAATTCTGGAAATATGGCATGCCATATTTTGCAGTTGATTCAAACAGCAGCTTTGCATTTTCGCTGTTCCAGTCAAAATCTTTTGTAAGGTTGTATGTTGGAATCGGAAACGAGAAAATCCGTCCGTTTGCATCTCCTTCCATCATAACTTCTAGAAATGCTTTATTTACCATGTCCATCTCTTTCTGGCAGTCACCATATGTGAAATCCTGCTCTTTGCCGCCAACTATGGCTTTATCATCTTTTAGGTCATCTGGCACAACCCAGTCAAAGGTAAGGTTAGAGAATGGATATTGTGACCCCCACCTTGATGGTATGTTCAATGAATATACAAGCTCCTGCATGTTTTGTTTAACCTCTTTAAAGCTCAAGTTGTCAGTCTTTGCAAAGGGTGCAAGGTATGTATCAACGCTTGAAAATGCCTGTGCACCTGCAAACTCCATTTGCAGGCAGCCGATATAATTAACCATCTGGTGTATTACCACGCGCATGTGCTTTGCAGGCTTTGCATCAACTTTTCCTTTTACTCCTCCGAAACCCCAAAGAAGTAGATTTTTCAGTGACCAGCCTGCGCAATAGCCAATAAATCCATGGGTTATATCATGGATATGGATATATCCTTTTGCATGCGCATCTGCAATATCATTTGAGTATACCTCATTCATTGTATAGTTGGCAATCATCCTGCCAGCGGTGTGTAGCAGCAATCCTGAGAATGAGTATTGCTCATTGCTGTTCTCGTTCTTTCTCCAGCTTGATTGGTTGAGGTATTCAGATATTGTTGCATTGACATCCATTACAGCACTCCTTGTCTCCCTTATCTTTTGATGCGTTTTCCTGTATATGATATAGGCCTTTGCAGTTTTTACATGGCCTTGCTTAATAAGGACCCTCTCAACAATATCTTGGACTTCTTCAACTGTTGGAACTGTCTTAGAATCAAATTGGTATTCGAGGACCGCAATAACTTTGTCAGAAAGCTGTGTAGCAATCTTCTGGTCCTTGCCGCCAACAGATATTGCAGCCTTAAATATTGCATTTGTAATCTTTTTCTGGTCAAAATCAACTATCCTTCCGTCCCTTTTTCTTAAGCTCTTTATTTTGTTCATCCATAACACCTCTCCTTCATGTTTTTTTAATTAATTTTTTTAATTCATCCTGGAAGCTTGCAAGGTCAGCAAATTCCCTGTACACTGAAGCAAACCTGATGTATGCAACATGATCCAGCTGCTTGAGCTTTCTCATCACAATTCCACCAATTGTGGTGGACTGAATCTCGTGATTATCCTTGTCTCTCAGTTCTGTCTCAATCTTATCAACTGCATTCTCAATCTTCTCCAGGGAAATTGGCCTTTTTTCGCAGGCCTTTAGCAAGCCCCGCTTAAGCTTTTCCCTGTCAAACCGTTCCCTTGTGCCGTTTTTCTTGACAACAACAAGGTCGCCAAGCTCTGCTCTCTCATAGGTTGTGAAACGCCTCTTACATTTGAGGCATTCTCTCCTACGCCTGGTAAACTCTTCATTTTCGCCAGTTTCCCGGCTATCCAGGACCTTTGTTTCCTTAGAAGGGCAATATGGGCATTTCATCTTAAACACAACATCTTGTGTGTGAATCACCTCTGATACACAACATCTAGTATTATTTCATCTTGTAGGTCCTATATAAATATTTAGGTTATAAATTATATGTTTCACTGAATCTATAATGCAGAACTAACTTAAATACCTCACGCGCAGCTGTCCATTGCTTAGTATCTATAAAGGTTCAGAAATCCCTTGATTTGTGCTGCCAGCTGGTTACATTCTTCTACACAACCAACTTCAAATTTATAGGTGTGGACACGGAACACAAACCTGTCAAATAATCCTCTTAGGAAGAAGAAGATTGGCTTTGCCTCCCATCGTTTTTCATAGTCTGTCTCCATTGTGCCAATTATTGCTACCTTAACTTCGCCCTGGTTCATCTTTAAGATGACCCCATCTTTCTCAACCTCAACATCTTGGATATCCTGCCCGTCAATATAGGTCTTGATTATATATTTGGCATAGTCTGTTATTTTCTTGTATGGTTCTTTCTCAATATGGAGAGTCTTGCCGCTGGGCATTACAGTCTCATAATTCTTTAGTTCGTGCTTTGTGTAGCCTTTTTCCATGAAATAGAAATCAATTAGTTTGTATAGTTCAGTCAGGTCAAAGAGGCCCTTGTAAGCAATTGTTAAGTGATCAACAATTATTTTTCTTTCTACCATTCTTTACCTCTTATGGCTTCCAGAAGTGTGCGAACTGGCTCCCGGAAGATGATATCCCAAGATCTCTCTTAATAAGGTCCTGGAGTTCATGGAACTCATACTCAAACTTGTCACCTTCAACATCTACTCTCTTCTTAATAACTTGTTTTACATAAAACTTTCGCAAACCGCGCAGGAAAGATGACTTCTCCCACTTATTCTCAAAGTCAAATTCAAACTCAGGCACAATCCAGGCCTTAAACCTGCACCTCACCATCTTCTTTGGCTTGCCATTTACATTAACAACAACCTCAGTTTTATCCCACATGTCCCAGTTCATCTTTATCCACCACTTTGTAAACTCATCCTCTTTTCTCCAGCACTTAAAGTTGATTTCCTCTTCGCTTCCTGTTGGGGATGGGACCTTTGATTTGTGGTCTTCCTCGTGAAACTCATATCTTTTGTTCAGAAACCATTGCCTAATATCATTATACATTTTATCTAGGTCAATAATCCCTCTTTTTTTGATATACATCCTATCATCACTTCCAAGGATGTTCGACTTAAATGACATTCTATATATATATTGAGCCTGCTTGTATTTAAAATTTATGCTTTCTATCCAGATATAGGCTTTCCTATATTGAATTATATGCTTAGAACTTGGCCTTGCACTTTTTACAGACCAGAGAATCATCAATCTTGAACAGGTTGTGTGCATACTCGCCGCAGAGCTCGCAGATGCCCTCATCTGAGGTTGGGTTGTTGACTGGCTTTCTTCCTTCTTCCCTAAGATTAATCTTCTCAACAAGAATGTCAAACAAGCTTGGCTCAATCTTTAGAACATCTTTTAGTGTCAGCAGCCCCACCATTTTCTTGTTTTTTGTAACTGGCAGGTGCCTGATGTTAAGGTCCCTCATCTTGAGGATTGCATCATATATGTCTTTATCAGGCTCAACAGTAAATAGTTTTGTCTCCATTATCTTATCAACCTTGGTCTTCTTAATGTCAAGCCCCTTTGCCACACTCTTTCTCACAATGTCCTGCTCTGAGAGAATTCCAGAAATCGTGTTCTGTTTTCCAATAATCACTGAACCTATATGGTTGTCATTCATTATCTTTGCGCACTGCTGGAGCGTGGTATCTGGTGCAACCATTATTGGCTTATTAGTCATTACATCTCCAACCTTAAATCCCGTCTTCATAATACCCCTCTAGAACAGGTCTTAGGAATACTTCTGCGTATAAATATATTTCGCTTTTAGAATCTATATATCTATATCCTACTTTTAATAAAAGGGATGCCTTTGTATGCTATCAGAGCGCACACAATAATCACACCCCAAAATACAAGCGGCTGTATCTTATGGAAAACAAAGAGAAGAAAATTAAGAAGCATGACTGCAGTCACAGCCATTCCAAACCACTTAAGATATAATATTGAGCGGTGCATTGTAAGAAAGAATTAGTTGTTATATATAATGCTTTTTGTCACTGGGTAACCGCTATACAATTCTTTTTCTTCTGCATACCAAGATATAATTACGTAAGTTTCTGTGCTTAAAAGGATAACGTACATCTTCTAGAACATAGTCAGCAACAGAAATCATTCTGTCATTATCCTTCTTTTTCTTTACTGTATCCTCAAGTCTCATCTCCTTGCTCATCTTTAGGTATTCCAAATAGGCCTTGTTATATAGGGTCATATTATCATACCTTTGTACCAAGTGATGCACAATACAAGCAGGATTATACTCCAGTGAAACAACTTTTACATAATCTGGAAATTCATGTTTCAACTCCATTGCTATATTAATATTAGATGTATCCAAAATTAAGTCAATCTCGCTCCGCTGAGCCAAGTCAAAATCACCCCAATAATAGCCATAGAATTGTCCAAGATATTCTCTTATCCCAATAAGTTGGTCAGTAGCAACCATTCTCTTAAACTCTTTCACAGTTACATGTTCAATTTCCTCCCAAATTTTATTTCCCCTTGGTGGTCTGGTAGTTACTTTTCTGACATCATCTATTATGATTCTCTCTAGGGTTATCTCTTTTAGGTTTAGATATCCAGTGAAGAACCTTATTACAGATGGGTCGCATTTATCAACAACCAGAGATGCTAGGTTCTGCCCTAATGCAGCTCCAGAGAAAGGCTGGAAGTCCCTTAGCTGTGTTTCTTAAAGTCTAAGCTTCTCCAGCGATTCCAGATTGGCAATGTACTCTGTATCATAAAAATCACCATATTCTATATTAAGCTCTTTGAGATTTTGGACAATGTTTTGTGAAGATAACAGCTTCCAGTAATCCTTTGGTTGGTCCCAGTGATAGGGTGGGCATATAATTGTTAATCTTTCTAAATTCTCAAGTAGCTGAATTCCTGCTAGGGAGTCAAGAACCTTAACATCAATTTTAAAATCCCTATAGCTTTTGGCGTCCTTGCCTACTATTTCCGCAATATTCATACTTACTAGGTAGCTGAACACCTATTTAAATGTTACTGTATAGTAACTAAATCAATAAAGTTTATAAAGCAGGATGTTTTTCTTTGATTGAATATGAAAGGCACTCTTGAATTCATTTGCGGAACAAGCGGAACAGGCAAGGAAAAGCTGTTAAAGGAAAGAATAAGGTCATACCGTGTACTGGATTATAACACCAGACCTCCAAGAGATTCAGAAAAGATTGATTTAGATGGAGAACCTGTTGATGATAAGGCAATACAGGAAAGAATTGGGCAAACAGGCATGTTCGAAAGCAAGGAAGGCATTTTCTTATCCAAAGAAAAATTTCAGGTAAGAATAGATGACCCTAGCGAATTCTTTGTGTGGTATCAATACGAAGATGGAAGAAGGTATGGGTTTGGCAGAGAGCTGAAGGGGGCTTTGGAAAGAGGGGAATTAGCAGTAGAACAAATTGGTTATTATAAATGCGTGGATTCTATTATGTATGCTTTCAAATCTCTTGGCATAACTGTTAAGAAAACACTTCTCCTTTCTTCTTTTGAAGAAATCAAAAAGCGACTTAAGAATAGGGGGGGTTCAAAAGAGGAAATAGAAAAAAGAATTCAGTTAACAAAAGAGAATCTCATGGGTTTTTTGCGCGACCGACTTAAATATAATCGCATGGCTTTTATCTTTCCAGCAGTTTTACATGGGGAAGACTCAGATAAGAAACTTGATGAGTTGCTTGCAACATTGGAAAAAGGGAAACTACCTGATGAAATCTATGATGATTTGATTGGCATGACCCAATTCGCATGTTCTTTAAGGGTTAATAAAACGGAGCTGATTGAAACACTTAAGGCACGATATAAACAAATAAGGGGAATTGGGATGGATATTGTGTTAAATCATTTCACACATGATATTAATTTAAACACTGAATTTAACAAACTCATCTATATGTATGCCAATGCAAATGATAGATTACCAAGGTTTTTTTTGAATCCTTTAGGCATTTCCTTTCTATTGGCTGAACTAGGGGAATCTAAAGAGAGCCTTAATGAATTGATAAACCTTGAATATGAAATACACCATGCTATGGAAACTGGGGATATCAAGGAGCGAAATTACAGGTCACTTTCTGTAGTTGCTCTTTTTAAAAATGCTTACCTGGGTTTTGATGATTTTCTTGCAAAACGCTCAAGAGGCGAACCTTATGTGGATGATCTGGTCAATTTCGTCAGTAATTACAGTGAATTATATAATTCAGTCCGGGAGTTCAACAATTATTTTTTAATCAAGAAAAATCACTGGGTAATTCAGGAAACTATGAAAAAAATGAGAGTTATTGACCTCAGCCGTGCCATAAGAATAAATTTAGGGTTAGAAGCGACATTACTTGGTATCTTAGAAACTGCATATGGCAAAGAAACCCCACCCATGGTCTCTTTTAAGAAAAAACTTGTTCAGGATAACATAAAATTCTTAAAGATGTTCTATGACCCCAAGTGGGATGAAAACCCACAATTGTATCATGATTGGTTTTTAACTTTCTCCGAAGGCTTCATTTTCCCATCGCTATCTCATCAATCTCATGCCTATTGTAATATCTTGAACTTATATAGTCAACTTTCAGCCAAACAGACCAACTTAAATTCTTTGACAGAATACATACTTAATTCCATTACAAACTATATAACTCTCAACAGGGATTTTGTGCCTAGAATTGGTTTTACAGCCATATGTTTTACTCAGCTGAATTCTTTCTTGAATGACATGCTTGATATTTACACAAAAGCGTCGAAAGAGAAAGCAGACCCTATGAATTCATTTTATCCACCTTTAATGGTCCCACAAAACTTCTTCAGGAAATATTGGTTATTCAATGTACCTTCATATAATAAAGTTGAAGCAGAAATGATGCAAGTTGTTAAAAAAATTAGCAATTTGCTTAGCAAATAATAAGGAAGTTCTTAGTTATACATATTAACTGGATATCCTAAACTCATCCTTGCCAGCACCAACTCCCAGATTATCTCCAACACTTGTTCCATGTAGTTGAGCAGGATTATCTCATCCTTGGAAAGGCACTTTGCTTTTTCTATGAGCTCTTTCCTTATCTTGTCTCTTGTTTGGATGAATTCAGTTGATTTGATATTGTCAAACTTGTAGAATAAATTATAATAAATTTTTATAGACTTGCCAATATCAGATATAATCTTTATTGTTATATTTGATGGCTTCTTACTGAATTTAGGCACAAAATCCCTGGCAGCATACTTATATATGTCTGTGACAATGTCCAGAGATGAGAGGATGTGGTAGAGAATAATATGCTTATTCTGCTCATACCTTACAGCTCCTTTGTTGATAATCCTTAAACAGTAGCTTATGAATTTTGTGATTGTATCATGTTTTTCCTCTATGCTTGAGATTAAATACTTATCAGAATCTTGAAAACCTTTTGTGAAATCCTCTGCGACGTTGATTAGAAGCAAGAAGATTCTCCTGATTGTTGGCTCAAATTCCTGCTCCAGGTTAGCAGAAAAATCTTTTATAATGCATAAACTTTTGCCCTCTTTAATTATTTCGGCACCTACAAGTCTATTAACTTCTGTATGAATCACCGAGAGGGTGTTGACCTTTTTCCCAGTCCTATAATGTGTTACATACTGCTGGGTAAATCTGACATCTGTTTTATCATACCCTGCTCTGTATGCACTCCTAATGGCAATCATTATAGAGGTTCTGTCAAGTGCGCTTATATCCAACTCAATACTTTTGTCTTTTGCATCCATCATCGCTGTGCCAATGACAAGGTTTCTCCCCTTTTCCTCAACCTCAATCTCATCGCCTTTCTCGATTCCGTGCTGCTTCACCCACTTGCTTGGGAGGGAAATTATGAGAGAGGAAGGTCCTATTTTGCATACTTTACGCTTCATAATCCTCTAAAGGGTATGGTAATATATAAACTTTTTGGAAAATTATAATATTATTATGTATTATAATAATATTAGGATTAAATATATATATCTGTTTTGCCATATTACGTAATATATTCGAGATTTGGAAAAAATCTGATGAAAACTCGAAAATCAAAAGTGATAAAAAATGCTAAATAAAAAAGATTTGTTGGTGCTTTCAAGCCTAAGAAAGAATGCTCGGATGACCCTTACAAAGATGAGCAGAAATATTCAAATACCAATCTCAAGCATTTACGATAATATCAAAGGGCATGAAGGAAACCTGATTCAGAAGCACACATCACTTATTGACTTCTCAAAAATTGGTTTTAATACAAGGGCAACAGTATTGCTTAAGGTTAAACGAGAAGAGAGAGAGCAGGTAAAGGAGTACCTGATAAAAAACCAGCATATCAATACAGCCCACAAAATTAACTCTGGCTGGGACTTTATGTTTGAAGGCATATTTAGGCACATCAAAGACCTGGAAGAATTTCTAGAAGTGCTCGAAGACAAATTCAAGGTAAAGCAGAGGCAGGTCTACTACATCATTGAGGACATAAAAAGAGAAGAATTCATGGCAGACCCCAACCTTGTTGAGGTCTTCCAGTAAAGCTAGTAATTAACCAGTATCTCGACGTCTTTGCCAAAGATGTTCTTGAGATTCTCAAAGATCGGCTCTTTTATGAAGCTCTTGCTTGGGATCTCAACCTTTGCAAGCGCATGCTCAAGCTCTTCAAGATTGCTCTTTGTCACAGTTCCAAGACCACCATTAGCTTTGATAGGTGCCTTGGTAACTTCCTTTTCTTCTTGGTCAATGTCATGGATGATAAAGGCTGTTTTGTCGAGTAGCAGAACCTCTCCATATTTCTTGCCGTGCTTTACCCTTATCTTAACTCTCTCAAGCTCCCTTCCTCTCTTTCTCTGCATGTACTCAACCATGAACTTGATAAACTCCCTGCCAATCTTCTGCACATTCTCAATGTCAGTTTTTGAGAGTTTCTTTGCATCATAGTCTTTCTTAGCCTTGACAATCTCCTTAAGCATTCTCAGGTATTTTTCAGGTATTGCTCCTTTTATAACAACCTCCTGTTCAAAGATGTCTACCATCTCTGTGTCTCTTACCTTTTCTATTCCTTCAAGCCTTAGGCTGTCCCTGATGATAGTCACAACAGTGTCATATGTATGGATCACATTCTCCCGTTCCTTCATCTTCTCAATCTGTGTAAACAACCTCTTGATTCTCTTCAGGTAAGCATGGCCGTCCTTTACAATCTCATCAACCTCTTTTCCTGAAACTTCTTTCTTTGTGCCATGCTCTAGTTCTTTTCTAAGGTTTATGACGCGCTCAAGTATCTTGATAAACTTCTCCTCAAGCAGTTTCTCCTTTTGCACAAACACTTCTCTTATAACCTTTGGAGTCTCTTTTGGTGTTGGTGGCGACACACCATACAACATGAGTGCAGCTTGCGACGGGGTGACGATTGCATAGAAAACATCCTCCATGCCAATCTCCCTTATCTTAAAGCTGATTCTTTCCAGCATCTGCTCACCAGAGCTCATGTACATGTCAATTGCCTCCATACTTGGCTTGACCTTGCCCATTTTTAGCAGCTGCTTCCATGGCATGAATATTCCCCTGTCATATAAAGGCACGCCGTCTCTCAGGAAGGTAAATATAATTGGGTTTGCTTCCTTGATAGAGTCCCAGAAATCTGTCAGGATGTAAACCTGCACATTGAGTTTGTTCTTTACTCCTGTAAGCTCGCCAGCCTCAATTCCCATTCCTATTATTATTGCTCTTAGCTTGTCTTTTAACTCAGCCCGGGTCATCTTTTTGACATCAGTATCATCAACAACGCAGAAAACATCAATGTCTGACTCTGGCGTTGCCCTGCCCTGTACAAGTGAACCAGCAAGCACGTAGCTTACAATATATTTCTCAAACTTCTTGATAACCATCTCCTTGTGCACTTCTGCAATCTTGATTGCAGCCAGCATTCCCTTGTCATATACTGGAGCAGACATTGCAATCAGCTGCAGAAGCTCATGCTTTGCATCATAACATGCCTGCCATAATTCTGAAAAGATAATTGTTTGCGGAGCAAGGTTCTTGTCAATCTCAGTTGCAAAAGTCTCAATTATCTTGCCAAGCTTATCCTTAAGCTCTTCCTTGGACATCTTCTGAGAATCAGTATCATCAATAAGCACAAGCACATTTATCTTGCCTTTCTCAACCTCTTTTTGCTCCTCTTCCTTCATTGGAGGAAGCAGTGCAATTCCAGCAATATATTTACCGAACTTGTCAACAGTTTTTTTCTTAAATTTCTCAAGCTTGCCTTTGATTTCCTTTAGCTTTTCCTGGGCTTCTTTTGGAAGTTCCTTTGGAATCGGAGTGTCAACATTCTGTGGCACTTCTGCCTTTTCTTCTTGTTTCTTATTGTTCTTTGCCATGATAATTACCTCACTATATTGATTTAAATGTCACAGGGAGGTTATAAAACTCTTTCTTATTTAAATATTCCCTGCCTTAAACACACACATATGGGACATTTTTATCAAATAGGTTTCCATTTATTTTCAATATTGAAAATAAATAAATATTAATAGAATAACCCTGAAAACAACTTTATGCTATTTGGTATATTCAAAGACAAGAGCCTTGACAGGGCAGAAAGAGTCCAGCTTCTTATCTCTTTTTTTCTCAGAGCATCCATTATTTTTGCAGTTGCAAGGGCAATTTGGGATAAACAGTGGCTTACAATGTTTATCTCAGCAGGAATCCTTCTACTGACGTTTCTGCCTGCGCTGATTGAAAGAAATCACTTGATATACCTGCCAATTGAGTTTGAATTTATTTTAACCTTTTTTATATATTCTTCACTTTTTCTTGGAGAGGTTTATTCCTTCTTTTTTAGATTCTGGTGGTGGGACCTCTTTTTACATTTCCTCTCAAGCATCCTTTTTGGATTCATGGGCTTTCTCATAGTATATATCCTTAATTACGAGAAAAAAGTAAGGCTCAAGATGAGTCCTGCCTTTGTTGCAGTATTTTCATTTGCCTTCTCTCTAACAATCGCGGTTATCTGGGAAATATTTGAGTTTCTTATGGATTATTTCTTTGCTATGAACATGCAGAAGTCAGGACTTATTGACACAATGTCAGATTTGATAGTTACTGTAATCGGTGCCCTAATTATATCAATCGTTGGTTATTTCTATGTTAAAAATAAGCATGCGCCTCTGTTAAGCCGCTTAGTCACTAAATTCATAAAGGAAAATCCCAAGTTGACTAACAAATAACTTTAAATATAACACCCCTATTCTTTTTTGAAGTGATTACTATGTTCAAATTTCTGAAGGATGTATTCAAGCAAAAAGCCGCGTCTGTAGAGCTCACCCTTGAGGAGATAGAGCCTTTTGTGGACAAAAACGTCTATGATGAAATTAACAGCTTCAAGTCAGAGTTCAGCAAAAAGGTAGGAGATATAAATGATGAAATTGTTGTAGCCAGGGAAAAGCTTGGCAAACTAGAAAAAGCAGAGCTAAAGAACAAGAAGATTGAGCCAAGGCTTATGCAGATTATGCAGGGCAACAGGGAAGCATACCTGAAAAAGATTGGCTTGTTTCTTT
>JAFCCF010000068.1 GCA_017610325.1 Candidatus Aminicenantota bacterium
CTTGCAAATGTAAAAATAATTCCTGTTAAGAACATCAGCCAGGTTCTCAAAGAAGCCCTTGACTGGAAAGGCAAGGAAGCGGTTCTCAAAAAGATAATGGCAGCGAATTCTGTTAAGTAATTATTATATACTAGTTTTTGACTCTAAATTATTCTAGATAATTGATGACAACATCATCAGTTCTTTCATAGGGCCTGATAACTGCGTCTTCGATTCTTGTTATTTCTCCAGCTTTATGCTGAAGAATTCCCTGCCATGCAATCATAGCTGCATTATCTACTAGATATTGGTTTTCCGGCACAAAGGATTTTGCTTTTCTTTCCTTGCACATCTTATCAGCCATCTGCTGCAGACGCTTGTTGCATGCAACACCACCTCCGAGAAGAAGCTCGTTTTTCTCGCAGTGTGCCATGGCTCTCTCGCTGACCTCTAACAACATTGCAAACACTGTCTCCTGGGTTGAATAACAAAGATCTTCTTTTTTGAATTTGCCTGACTTAATCTTCTGCTTGAGATTAGTTAATATACCGCCAAAAGAAACATCCATGCCTTTTACAACATATGGCAGTTCAATGTAGTTCTTGCTCTTTAGTGCAAGTTTTTCAATCTTTGGACCGCCTGGAAACCCAAGTTCAAGCTCACGTGCAAATGCATCAATAAAATTGCCAACACCAATGTCAAGAGTCTCTCCAAATATCCTGTATTTCTTTCCCTCATATGCAATAACTTGGGTGTTTGCCCCGCTCGCATACAGAAGCACAGGGTTTTTTGCTTTTGTCATTAATTTTCCAATCTCAAGGTGTGCAATGCAGTGGTTAACTCCAACAATTGGCTTGTCAAGGTTAACTGCCAAGCTTCTTGCAAACATTGCACCAATTCTAAGGCTATGGCCAATGCCAGGTGCAGCTGAATATGAGATTAAGTCAATGTCCTTTAGCTTCAGCTTTGCCTGCTTGAGCGCATCTGCAAGAACCTGGTCGCAGTTAGCAACGTGGAAGTCAGCTACTTTTGCAGGAATCATGCCGCCTGTCTTGGTTGTGAAAACCTTTTTGGTGTTTGACAACACCTTACCCTTTGTTGTGACTATAGCTATACCAAAAGTATGCGCTGTTGATTCAATTCCCAAGCAGTTCATACATAAGAAGAATAATTAGGAGAATAAAAAGCTTGTGGAAAATTATTATCTGAGGGTGCTACCTGAGCTGCCACTAGCAGTTCCCATTGTGCTGGGCTCGCTTGGTGTTACATAGAAATCATTTCTATTATAGATTCTGTTTGAAAAATGCCTTGAGTTAGCCTCAATCCGGGGGATGACAGATACATGCTTTCCATTATAAGGGTTAGGAGCTGCTCCGCCTGTAGCTGCAAACAGCAGTTCCAGATGATATTTCTTGCCATTGTATGTAAAGTCCCTCATTGCACTAAGTGCTTCCTGATTCCTTGGAATTGCTCCGTATGGAAACGCAAAATGCTTGACTTGCTCTGCCCTGTATCCCAGGGCGTTCTCAAACCGTTCAAACCCCATGCCAAGCTCCTGAATCATTCCAGATACTTTTAGTTTGCTAAAGTCTTTGTGAAGATATCCATGATGCATCAAATCAAAGCCCCAATCAAGCAGCAGGTTAAGCTTGGCACCCTCAGAACCATCTTGTAAAAATGGTACTTTATACTGGGGATTCAGGATATGTGACCAATCAATTGCAAATGCTGCTTTCATCCTAAAGTCTGGATGCCTTGCATTAAATTCTCTGAAGATAGCCACAAAGCAGTCAGGGTCAAGGATAAAGTTTTTTCCTCCATACCGGACCTTGTTTATTTCTGAGAATTTACCCTGAATCCTGAGTGCAAGCAGCTGTGTTGGATTAATAAAATCAAACTGGCCAAAACTGGCATCATCGATTGTAATAAGTATTGGCTTTTTTCCAGGGGGGATCATACTTAGGTCATTACAGTACTCATCCAGTGAGATAGGCCTGAAGTCTTGCTTATACAGGTCTTTAAAGTGTGTTCTAAGTTCATCTGCTGATACAACATATTTCCTAGGGATATTTTTCAGCTTGTGATTATTTCTGTCATGAGATATATAGTGGAACATCTCAACAGGGATGTCTCCAGGAACCTTTTCAAACTGGTATTTGGCACCTGGCCTAGGCTTGTATGCCCTAAATTCAGCTGTTCTTTGCATGGGCTTATTTTTTTGCAGTTTTTTATAAGAAAACACCCCAGCAGGAATAAGTAAGGCCCCTAATGCACCAACAACAGCCAGCCTCCTGCCCCTTTGGTGGGAATAAGCTTTGGCAGCTGACTTAAGTTGGCTGTTAAGATTATTTAACTTGTCATCTGTTACATAAGAAGAAAAGACTACACTGAATCTGTTTAATTTATCAATGATCTTGGAGTTTAGCATTACACGCCCTTCCAGACCTTGCTTTAACTCATCAACATATGACACAGCAGAATCATAGTTTTCAGAACACTCTTGGAGCTGGCTATGCAGTGCTCTTTTCCTGACAATTGTTTCTTCAAACTCTTTCTGTATCTTAAAAACAAGTGTCTTGTCCCTAAGCGCCTTTGACTGATAAACCAGATTCCTCAAGCTAATTATTGTCTGGGTTGTAGCATCTAACCCAGCATCAAGTGAATCTTGCCTGGTTTTTTTCTCATTGAACAGATTATCACGATATGTTTCTAAGACAGGAAAATAATCCTGAATTTTATTGTTTTGTGAACTTAGTTTTGAGATGTTATTATCAAGCTTGCGTAGATTATTACGAATATCACCTAATTCCTGTTCCAGCTTACTTTCTACAAATCTCTTAAATTCAGCTGGTTTAGGAGGGCATACCTTATCTGCAAAAGATGAGTTTTTTTCTAGGAAGATATCACGTGGGTCTCTTGACAGTTTTTTAAAAACAGCGAGGTTGCTGTTCAACTTGCTCACCAGTGCACTATAGTCTGGCTCAATATGATTCGACACCCCTCGACCAGGCAATCCTAGTTCATCTCTAATCTTGTAGCAGGATTTTAGAATGCGTTTTCTCTCTGATTTCATATAAGATGATATGCTTCTGTTTTTATTATGGATTCTTCACATAAACGCGGAAGGTTTCCGAAAGAATTGGAAGAAATAATGTTTTGCCCGGAGATTATAGCTCTAAATAAGGAATTTTAGAAATATATTCAACCAAAAGCAAAAAAACTAAACAGTTTCAGCAACTTCTGTGAAAAATCTTTCTCTCTTTAGTTCTTCAATGATATGGAACATCTGCAGTTTTGCACCTGCCTTTTCCATCTCTTCATTAAAGTCTGCAATCTCTTTAAGATTCTTAAAGATTGCATCAACATAAAAATCATTGCCATTATTTGTTCTGAATATTGAATTAACCTGTGGTGAGAAAAGCAGGAGGTCCTTTACCTCATCCTTTTTATTGTCCCTAACTTTGATTGCATAATTAACCTTAAGTGGACAGCCAAGCTTGGCAAAGTCATACAGTGTTGTATGCTTCATGATAATCTCTTTCTCAAGCTTCTTCATTTTGTCAAAGATTGTGCTGACAGGGATATTGGTCTTTTCGCTGATTTTCCTAAGGCTCATCCTTGAGTTTTCTCTAAGCT
>JAFCCF010000069.1 GCA_017610325.1 Candidatus Aminicenantota bacterium
AGAAGCAGCTTTCAGGCTTATGGAGTTTGCCTTGGACAATAACTTTAAGCTTGGAATAAACTACTGCTCGTCAAAGGGCAAGAAAGAGGTGCAGCATATCAACAAGAGTATTAACATGGCCAATGCCCAGAAGCGGCCTCATCAGAAGGTTAACAAGGTGGGGCTTATTGAAACTGTGGTTGTGTATGAACCTGAGGTGCCTCAGGCATTAAAGGCCTTGAGGGCAAATAATGTACCTGATAGTGCCATGTTCTATGATAAAGGAAGAAAAAGGCTTGAACTGCACCCAGATTATGCGCATTACCTTAATCCAAGGCAGTATAATGTGGCAATTATTTATTACAAGCCAGCAAAGAGCGATGAAGTAGATATGAAGGTTCTGTGAAAATGAGTGACATAACCTTGATTGACATGATGACGCCTGACCCAGTTGAAAAGATATCCACAAACCTGGGCATTCTCTACCTCTATTCTGTTTTGAAAAAGGAGGGAATTGATGTTGAGTTTAAAGATTACAGGAACACAAAGTTTGATGATCCTCTGGAGATTGAGACCATTGTAAATTACCTTAGTGATTCTGCAAGGATTGTTGCAATTGGGTGCCAGAGCAACACACTTGCCCATGTTATTGTTGCTATTAAGTATCTTAAACAGAAGCATCCTGGCAAGATTATCATCTTAGGTGGTTCTGGTCCCACATCCATCTCAGACAAGCTGATTGAGAAGTTTGAGTTTATTGACATGATAATGCTCGGCGAATCTGAGGAGACAATTGTGGAGGTCACAAAGGCGTTGCTCGCTGATAAGGAGCTGGATGGGATACAGGGTATCTACTTCAAGAAAAATGGCAAGGTTGTGAAAAACAAGCTAAGGTGCAGGATTAATGACCTGGACAAGCTCCCATACCCGGACTACGGCATCCTTGACCTTAAAATATACGCCCCGCGTATAATCACTGCAAGGGGCTGCCCGTTCAACTGCACGTTCTGTAACATTGGAGAGGTGTGGCAGCATAGGACAACCTACAGGAAGATTGACAAAATCATCGCTGAGATTAAGTACATGAAAGACAAGTATGGGTTCAGAGCTATGAATCTTTCTGACGACACATTTATGACAAACAAACAGAGGGTGCTTGAGTTCTGCACAAAGTTGAAAAAAGAGAATATCAACATTCGCTGGTCCTGCTTTGGCAGGATAGACCTGGTGGATGATGAGTTAATGGGGGAAATGGCTAAAGCTGGCTGCGAAGGGATTTTCTATGGTTTAGAGGCTGCTGCTGATAAGGTGCTCATAAGCATGAATAAGCGCTTCTCACCAAAGAAGGCAATTGAGACAATTATGAAATCACAGAAGTACTTTAAAGATGGGGTTATGGTAAGCTTTATCTGGGGCTTTCCCTATGAGAATATGCAGGACTTTCTTGACACCCTCTACATAAGTGATTATTTTGCAGATAATAATATACGTGCGCAGATTCATCTGCTGTGTATGTTCCCAAACACAAAAATATATGAACAATACAGGAACAACTTAAGGTTTTCAAACAATCTCATACCTGACCTGGCTCTTCCACAAATCACGAAGGAAATCCAGAAGTACAAGTGCATAAAGAAAAAGCTGGTGGTAAGTTATATGGCGCCACCGGTGTTCAGGAATATAGAGGTGCTGCAGCTGATTAAGGAGAATCCGGAGATATTTCCGCAGTACTACCATATCCACACACCTGAACTTGATGATAAGCTCAAAGTTATGGAACTTTTTGTTATCATGCAAAGGTTGGATATCAAAAACATTGTTATTGTGTTTGAGAAATTTGTTGTGATAATGGCAGGAAAAGAATATGTGTATATCCAAAAGTCAGACACAGACTATAAAGAGAGACTTAATGAGCATGTATCATGCTTGCTTGACAAAGACCATAGTTTTAGAAAGAGTGCCAACAACCCATATATATTTAGAATTGAAGGGAAGAATCTGATTGTTGTAAACAAAGACCTATTTAATAGGATAAAAGAAATAAAAAGCAAGGGGCTAATTGCCTACCCCTTTGAAATCTCCATGGCTGGCACAAAATCTCTGCATGAACGGTGCAGTTCATGCCGCTATTTCATACGAAACCAGTGCGATTATTACTTTCTCTTATGAGGGGGTTCCCTCAATATATTTTACTGGCCCGCCGTTCCACACAACTGCAAAGTCACAGCCAACCTGTTCCAGGAAATCAATCTTGTCAAAGGGATCAGGTGGTGTTATGCTAACATTCACAACATTGCCAGATTCTATAGTTACAATATCAATCTCCTGTAAGTAACTGTCTGGGTCCATGTCAACCTCAGCAATAAGGATTCTGTCAAACACCACTGCCTTGTCCCCCTTGTTCTCAAAGGTCACAGTGAGTGTGTTCTCATCCTTGTCAAATACCACATTGTAATAATCCAGGTCCTCTACCGGCCTACAGTTTTCAGTTGAAGTACTAGTAGTATTGGTTCCATATGTATCCCCGCTTATAATTCCATCAACGCCACTGATTGCCTCGCCGTTCCAGAACACAACATAATTACAACCTGTTGCCTCAAGGAAGTCCAGCTTGTCAAATGGGTCTGGTGGTATGATAGTCACTATCTTGACTTCCCCTGGTTCAAGCACTACATTAAACTCTTCTGTGTAGCTGTCTGGGTCCATGTCAACCTTTGCTATCCTGATTTCGTCAATATGTATAATCTGGTCTCCAGTATTCTCCAAAGTGACATACACCTTGTGGGCGTCTGCATCAAAGGTAACATTATAGTAGTCCAGGTTTTGTATACCTGTACATTCAGCCATTTCTGCCATGCCCCTGAGTTTGCCCCCGATAATCTCAACTGGACCCTCGTGCCAGATGGTTGTCACCAGTGTTGGCTCTGAGCCAATAAAGTCAATCTTATGAAATACATGAGGGGGTGTTATCTTGAGCTTTTTAACTTCCCCTACAGCCAGGACCATCTTAAGCTCTTCTTCATAGCTATCTGGGTCCATATCAACCTTTGCTATGCGGATTGCAGTTATCTCAAGCACTGAGTCACCGTTGTTCCTAAGAGTGACTGCCAGCTTGTTAGTATCCTCATCATAGCTGATAGCATATGCATCCAGACCTGGAATAAAAACATCAGATCCGTCATCAGTGTACATAACTGACTGGCCATTCGGACCAGTGGTTGTTGCCTTACCGCCAAAAAAATCATACAGAATTGTTACTGCAAGCACTGTAATAATTATTATCAGAACAATATTAGTTACACCTTTACTTTTTTTATCTTTGGTCATAATAAATCACCCCAAAAAAACAAGACAGAGGTATTATTTAAATGTTTCTGAATGTCTATGCTTGGTAACTAGGTTATAGGAAGGTATAAATTACTGACAAAGGGTGAATAAAGTTTTTATAGTATAAAAGTAAAATCATGTTTAAAGTTAGGAAGGGGTGTAAAATGACTAAACATAAGACCAAAAATAAGAAAAAACGATTTATTATTGATTTTGTAGGAGTAGTAATCATCATAGTTTTAGTATTTATTATAATCAAGCTGGCACTTGCAATATTTGGGGGCCCAGCAG
>JAFCCF010000028.1 GCA_017610325.1 Candidatus Aminicenantota bacterium
CCTCTGAATTAGATAATAAAACCATCTCTTCTGAAGCTCTTGGTGCGAATAAATAAGAAGGATACAAATATGGGGCAGCAGACAATCTATCAAAGTTACCTTCCTCACAAAAAGATGGATAAACGAAAGCTGCCATTTTATTTAAACATTATATTTGTTTTCACCTCAACTTCTTTTTCTATAATATCTTGTATATTCTTAATTATCTTTATAAAGATTTTGGTAATCTTTGTTGGGATAATCTTGGTTTTCTTATGTTCTCTCTTTAATAGGCCAACTTTTACTAACAGATTGACTCTTCTATTTAATGGCATTGAGGAACGATTAATTTCTTTCTTAATGTCATTAATAGTTATTGGTTTAGCCATTGCCATTTTCAATATGGAAAAATTAACTTTATCACATCCGACTTTGAATATTTCTAAACTTAATTCCTTAGCAAATTTTGTCAATTCTTCTTTTTTAATACTCATAAACTATACAAAGATGAGGTAGTATTTAAATTTTACTATTTTAGTATTGTTTAATTGGTTAAAACGCCCCAGCCGGGAACATACCTTTTTTTGCACTATTGCAGGGCACTTATTATTTAAACCGGAAATTCAAGCCCCAGGGGAGACTTTCAAACGCCGACAATAGGGGGACTTTGGTTTTAGCCAAATGTCGCCCATCTTTTGTCCAAGCTTTTGCGGATGCAAAAGGTTGCGTTAATTGAACTTCCAATACCAAGGACGCGCTATACCACTAAGCCACTGGGGCACAATCTACAGTTTTTTACAGGCATATTTAAAGGTTTTGCCTTAATCCTCAAAACACTTATGAAACATGTGCTTCTATTTTCTTGGGATTCTCATAAGTACTCAAAAACCTTTAAATAGTGCTCTTATTTTACATCAGTACCGATAAAAAATTAATATAGGCTAGGTAAAAATGACAACTAAAAAAATAGATAAAGATAATTTCCAGGAAGAAAAAAAAGATTGGGTGCAAATAAGATGACAAGAGCAAAAATATATCTTTTTACATCGCCCACATGTCCTTCTTGTCCTCCTGCAAAGAATTTCATGTCAGAGTTCAAGAAGGAACGAGATGATGCAGTGTTTTCTGAGTATTCCACTATCACCTCAGAAGGGAGAAAGCTGGCCAGGAAATTTAATGTTATGAGTGTGCCTACATTTATAATAATAGGCCCAGGGTATCCTACTCCAATTGGATTAAGGGGTATTCAATCTACTAAATCCATGAATAAATATATTGATATGAGCCTAGGATTGGTAAAAGAGGATAAAAAGAAAGGACTTTTTGATAAGTTAAAGGAATTATTTTAATTAATATTCCTATACTGTAGTATTACTTGTTCTAGCTTTTTAGGTTCATCTGTTCCGATTCTAAATATCTCGCCATCTTTCATGGTTATTTCAACTGCATCAAAACCAGAAACATTGAAAATCACCATGCGGGGCCACAGCCATAATCTAATCCCCCACCCATAATACCAATGATTTTTTACAGTTTTTGCTGAGTTTATCTCACTAAGCATAAAACGTTTTTTGTATATTCCATAACCAAACTTAATCTGCAAATGTTTTTCATCAACTATTACATTAAGCGATAAAAAAGAAACCAAAATAAAAATCACAACAAACATAATGATAAGAGTTAATGTTTGAAATTCAGCTTTTGTCAAAATAAATCCGAAAAGTAAAACAATAGCGAGTAAGACAAATAATATCAGATATCCTCTTTGAGTATGTTTGTAATTCATATTATTAATTTAATTATACATTCTTATAAACTTTTTCATTTAAGAGGCAGAATTTTGAATTTAATATAGCCTAGGGTCCTGTTAAGCGACCTGAACAAAGGAAAGATTACTTCTTTGAATATATAATATACTCAACAATAAGTAAGAATGTCGGAAACAAAATACTCAACAATATTTGAGTATCCAATCCAATTACATCAGTTCCATTAATCAAATTTAATGATCTAAAAAGTAAATAAATAATCGTTGCTAATGTAAGACTTTGAAGAATACCAAATATCCAAAATATCTTTTTGTTTTCCATAGGACGATCTTAATTGTTAGACTTTATTAATTTTTCCTTTATGAGTATTGAATACTACATATATCTACATGCCTATGGCTTTCAGCAGTCCATACATAACAAACACAGGCCAGATGATTGCTTTTAGGAATCCCAGTACTCCATTCCAGAAACCAGTTGCTGTTGAGATATAATATATTGCTGCTCCAAGAAAGCCCTGGCAATAGATTCCGACACATCTAGATGGGTTTCGCTTCGCTCAAGCCTATTAGTGGGGCTTTATGCCGCACGATCCCGTCCAAGCCTGATACCCCCCAAGGGGTTCCAGGAACTTGTTCCTGATAAGGGTTGTGGGGTTTCACTTTGCTCAATCCCACTAAATTCTTTATGCGAGGGGAGGGATTCGAACCCACGGAACCACTAAGGTACAGGATTTCTTAACAATTTGTCTTAAGTCCTGCGCATTTGACCAGACTCTGCTACCCTCGCATCAAGTTCTAAGAGATAGAATTATATTTAAAAAGGTTTGCTTTTAAGCCTTCTTCTTGAAGACGCCAACAAGAAACACCGCTAAGCCAGCTATAAATAGTGATATCGGAGTTATCAACTCAGAGCCTTCAAGAGTATAGTGTAGGATAAAATATATAATCCCAAGCATTAGAAGTATAATACCTGTTGCTTTTAGGAAATCCTCTTTTTTCTCTCTGTGCTTCATCTTATAAAATATAGAAGAAACTCTTATTTAAACTTTGCCCTATAGAAAAAAGCTTTAAATATGATGAGGTTATCCTAGGCATTGGGTGATATACTATGAATGAAACTATTAAAAACTTAACAAAGGCATTTATTGGCGAGAGCCAGGCAAGGAACCGGTATACAATGTATGCAAAGCAGGCTCAGAAAGAAGGCTTTGAGCAGATTGCAGGAATATTTCTAATATCAGCTGACAATGAGAGAGAGCACGCAAAGTGGCTCTTTAAGCTAATAAACGAGCTGAAGAAAGGTAAGGAAGGCTTTGACGAAATCAAGGTTGATGCAGGCGCTCCAACAATTCTTGGAACAACAGCTGAGAATCTGAAGGCTGCAATTGCAGGTGAGAACTATGAACACACTTCAATGTATCCTGAGTTTGCAGAGGTTGCTGAAAAAGAAGGGTTGACAAAGATTGCTGACAGGATTAAGGCAATTGCAAAAGCAGAGGAGCACCATGAGGAAAGGTACAAGAAGCTGCTTGTAGAAGTTGAGGCAGGTACTGTGTTCAAGAAAAAGGAAAAAACTCAGTGGGTGTGCAGGAAGTGCGGTTATGTACATGATGGAGAAAATGCGCCTGACAGCTGCCCAAGCTGCAGCCATCCAACATCATACTTCCAGAAAAAATGCGAGGAATTTTGAAAATGGTAAAATTATGGAGATGTGAAATCTGCGGAGACCCGTATATTGGAGACTCTGCACCAGACAATTGTCCGTTCTGCGGCGCAAAGAAAAAATATATCAAAGAATTCAAGGATGCAGTTGTTAATTTTGATGTTGAGCTGAATGAAAAAGACAAGGCTAATGCAGAGCATGCACTTCAGGTTGAGGTCAGCAATGCAGCATTTTATTTCTGCGCAGCTAAGAAAACAGAGACACTTGAGGCAAAGAAGCTCTTCAAGGCTCTCGCAAAGGTTGAGAAAGAGCATGCATCTGTGTGGAAGAAGATTCTGAAGCTTGACAAAGCGCCAGATGCAGATGACACCTGCGCAGCAGAAGACAAGGATAACCTTGAAGATTCGCATGCAAGGGAAACAAGGGCAATTGAGTTTTACAAAGCAGCAAGGGACAAAGCTGAAAATGAGCGAGTGAAGCAAATATTTGCAGCTTTAGTTGAGGTTGAGGAAGACCACCTTGGCCTTTCGGAGGAACGATTAGCATGACCGAACTAAATCAAATCTACAAGTGCACTGTTTGCGGCAATGTTGTTGAGGTTGTGCATACTGGTGCAGGCGAGCTTGTTTGCTGCGGCCAGCCAATGCAGCTTCAGCAGGAAAACACAGTAGATGCTGCAAAGGAAAAGCACGTGCCTGTTGTTGAGGAAAAAGATGGCAAGTTTCTTGTAAAAGTTGGTAGTGTTGCACATCCAATGGAAGACAGCCATTTCATAGAATGGATTGAAGCTATAATTGACGGTAGGGTAATCAGGGAATATCTTAAGCCAGGTGATGCTCCAAAGGCAGAGTTCTACAAACAGCCAGACTTTGCAAGAGCTTACTGCAATGTACACGGCCTGTGGAAGTCAGGCTAATTTCTTTAATTTTAGATTAAGCCATACAACAGCCATAATGCTAGCTACAAAGCCACCTAACACCATTGCAACTGCAATTGACAGATATCCAAACCCAAGCACTAACACAGATATGTAGGCAAATGGCACAGCAACCACAAGAATTCTTACAACAGTTATCATCAGAGCTGGCATTCCCAAGCCCATTCCCTGCATTGCCCTTCCAATTGTTATTCCAATTGCCATGAATGGAAACATCAGAACCTCAATACGCAAGTATGGTGCTGTAAGTGCAAGCAAAGCAGTATCTGGCGTGAAAATTCTAAGAAACAGTGTTGGAAACAAAAAGAACAGCAAACCAACAATAGATGTAAACAACACAGCTACCTTTACACCATATATCATTATATTCTTTAGCAAATCATATCTCTTTGCACCATAAAACATCCCGACAAGTGTAAGCAGCGCAGTTGAAAGCGCAATCACAGGCATCACAGCAACACTTTCAAGCCGTGACACGATTCCAAATGAGGCAACATAATTAGTTCCAAAGCTTGCCATCAGTTTGTTTATGAAAATAATGTAGATTGACATGAGAAGCATCATAAGGCTTGCCGGCGCCCCAACCCTAAAAATCTCCCTGCATATCTGCCCTGAGAATTTAAATGATTTAATGGAAAGCCTGAGATGAGATTTTACATGCGCATAGCGGAGAAACATGAAAAATGCAACTGTGAATGAGATTGTTGTGGCAAGTGCAGCTCCCTTTACACCCATGCCAATTTTAAATATGAATATGTAATCAAGGAGTATGTTAAGGAGCAGGGCAGAAATCTGCACTTTCATCGGAGTTTTTGTATCACCCTGTGCCACAAACATCTGGCTGAGCACTTGGCCCGGAAACATGAAAAAGATTCCAACGAGGACAACTGACAGGTAGCTGATTGCAAGCGGAACAACATCAGCAGCTGCACCAAATAATGAGAAGATTGGCTTTAAAACAAAGAAGGTTGCAGTAAATATCAGGAGTGCAACAAGAACTGACATGATGATGCCGTGCATTGCCGTGTTCTCAGCAGATTTCCTGTCTCTTGCGCCAAGAAAGCGCGATATCCTGGAGCTCATGCCAATTGCAATGCCCATGTTAAGTGCCATCAGGATGAAAAAGATTGGAAATGAGAAGGTCACTGCAGCAATCGCCTCAGCGCCCAGCCTGCCGACAAATGCAGTGTCAACCACATTATACAATGTCTGCACAAGCATTGCTATGACAATCGGGCCAGCCAGAATAAACAGCGCCTTCTTTGGATTCCTGATAAACCCGTCAATCTTCTTCATAAGAAAACCAGAATTCAGGTTGCTTATAAATCTTTGGAATTCTTCTAATTTAACTGTGATTGTTATGTTTTCTTCCTCTAAAAACTTATTAAGTCAGCTTTCTATTTATATCATCCTGGGTGCAAAGCCTTATATATTATCTATTATATATCCACTATAGGTGGTATATAATGGCTGTAACAACAATCCAACTTGAAAAAAAACTAGTTAAATCACTCCAACAGGCGAGGGAATATCCACGCCAAACATATAATGAGTTGATAAAGAAAATGTTGCACTCCTTCCAGACCACAAAGAAAAACAATCAGTATGATGAATTCCTGCATAAGGTGCAGCAGCAGAAAATGAAAGAGCTATGGGGCAACAAGCATGATGAGGTATGGGAAGATGCCTGAGGCAGGTGATGTTATTCTGGCAAATCTACAGTTCACAGATACCCTTGAGGTAAAGAAAAGGCCTGCTGTGATTCTGTTTGAAGAATATGGCAACTATGTTGTTGCAGGGATTACCAGCAACCCTAAAATGAATGGGGTTCCAATCACAAAAAGTGAAGGAGCAGTAAAAAATAGTGTGATTAAGCTGAATTATCTCTTTACAATCTCAGAGATGTTTATCCAGAAGAGCTTGTTCTCCCTCTCTGCCTCAAAGAAAAAATTAGTGTATGAAGAATTTCTCAAGAAACTGGCACAGCTAAAATAGCCAGCCACAAACAATCATTATTTCTTAACTCTTGCACCTACTATCTTGTAAATTGCGAACATTAGCAGCCCAGCGCCAATCCACTGCCCTGCATCAAGCACCTTGCCCCTTAGAATAAACTCAAGCAGGATTGATGTTATTGGGAATGCCAGTTCGTAAAGTGTTGCCTTTGACGCCTTTACCTTCTTCAGGCCAAAGTAATAAATAAATATTGCCAAGCCACCTGAGCTAAAAACAATTATAAGCAGGGTAAGAAAGTTTGATGATGCAACCTCTGCAAACTTTGGAAAGCGGTTTGTTGCAGCTATTATCAGGAACATAATTATGGAAGTAAGTCCAAACCTTAGATAAGTGCCAACACGGAAATTGACCTTCTGTATTGCCCTCTTCCCAAACACAGTTGACGAACCCCAGGCAAATGCAGCCAACAGACCGAGCATTGCAGCAATAAATGTCTTGTTGCCTGTGTTAAGCACAGGTGTGTGGAGCCCAAATGTTACCAGGTAGCTGCCAATTATTGCAACAGGTGCCCAGAACCAGAAGCTCTTTCTTGGCTTTTCTTTCAGGATAAGCATTGCAAGCAGGATTGCAAATATTGGCTGCAGCTTCTGCAGTAGAATCGGAACAGAGAGATGTATAAAATTAACATAAAACAGTGCTTTTGTGATAGCCATGGTTCCGATTGCACCGCCAAACACCGCAACCCAGAAAAACGCACCCCAATCTTTTAATTTTAATTTTTTGAGCTCTTTAAATTCAATAACAAGAAACACAGCCATAAACGCAAATGCAATTGCATGTTCCAGGAAAACAACAACAGCGACATCAAGATGATATAGTGATGGCCTTAGCACAACACCATCAAGGCCCCACAATGCAGCAGCAAATATTATTGCAAGCGCACCAACCACCGGAATAAATTTTTTTTTCAGCATGTTATAACCACCTTATCATTATCCTTTAGCTTAAGCTTGTTCCTGAGATTATGCTGGGCAATTATCTCAAAGATTCCTTTTGGGTGCCTTGCCCTTTCTGGAATCACAACAGCTGCTTTCAGGTTGTCTATCTTGGCCTTGAATGTCCTGATGCTGCCATATGTCCTCTCTTTTGTCTTAAAGCCTGTGATAAATATCTCCTCAAGATTCTGAAGGAAAAACATCATTCTCTCATAGTCTTCAACAAAAAAATTAAGTGTGCCTGGAAATGGCTTAAAGCCAACCCTTTTCTTGAACTGCTCCATGTATCCTGGTAGTGAGACATAATACCTGCCCTCGCCAAGCCCTGACCTGACCTCTCCTTTTATGCTCTTTACTCTTGTTTCAAAACCAGTTTTCATTATTCTATACTGATTCTTCAGGATGTTGAGGCCTTTACAGTCAAGTTGTAGGCTTACTCCGTTAACATTCACTTCTCTTTTTATAAGGCCCAGGTTTCCCATCTCAATTAGTTTTCTGGAGATGGTCTGTTGTGTGGAGCCGAGTGCCTTTGCAAGCTTAACTGTTGAAGTGTTTAGCTTTCCATAGATCCCTACATTTATCAGAATGTGAGATAGTATGCCATAATATCTTTCATACATGACCAACCAGAAAAATTTAGTTACTTATAAATGTTTTGATACTTAATCTTGGGTAATGTTGTGTTTCAGCTTTGAGCTCTTATACTTGTCCTTTTCAAAGGAGTCTAAGCGGACAACCTTAACATTAAGCTTTCTCTTTTTGAGTTCATCTTCAAGCTTATCTGTGAAACTTGTCTGGTCATAGCCGAGGCATATCGCCTCTGGATTTATCTCCTCAATAACATCATACTTGTCATCCCTGTTCCCAAGCGTAGCCTTGTTAATGAATTTAAGCTCTGAAAGGTGCCTCAAGCGCACGTTCTCATTGTTTGTAGGAAACTCGCCCTTGACTTTCTTCACTGTCAAATCCCTGGCAACAACCACAATAAGATTATTACCAAAGAGCTTTGCCTGCTTCAGGAAATATATATGTCCTGGATGTAGTATGTCAAATGTTCCAAACACAAGGACCTTTCTCATGAGTCTAGGTTATTAATTAGGGATTTATATAATTTGCGCTTCAACACGTCATGTTCCAAAAACCCTGCAGCTGCCCAGCTGGGTGATTTCTCCTCCCCGCATCTGGCAAGGGGAGATAGAAATCAGTCACAAAGTGACCAGCAGCAGGGCGAGATTGGACGCAAAGGATATTCAACAATAAAATATATAAACTCTGAGTTTGATTATATCACCATCATGAAAAAAAGGGGTTATTTCTTTACAATGGATGCTATGGTGGCTATAGGGGTTATGGTTGTCGGGATTGTTCTTGTGCTGATGTCAATGAGCTACCAGCCCCCTGGGACAACTGCGATTTTGTTGTCATATGATTTGATGAACACACTTGAGTCGACACATATTTACGATATTAATGATCAGCTTTATCCTCTGATTGAAACCATGAAAAACAACAGCAACATAACAAACTTTGACAACACGCCCCTTGGGCAGATTGGTGAGTTTTATTACAGGGAAAGTGATCTTGGTTGCACCTTCTGCAAGGAGATGGCATCAAATTTCACGAAAAACCTTACAAGATACATCTTGCCAGAGCAGTGGTCCTTTGAAATTCTTATAAACAATGAGACTCTTTATCGGAGAAACAGCACAAACCCTACATCAGAGCCAATCAAGAACGAGTCAAGGATGCTTGTAACTTCGAGAAGCCTGTTCTCCGGCATAATTAACAAGACAGAGATGTGGGGTCCTTACACTGCTGAGGTAATAGTATGGCAATAAAACAGATGAGAAAAGGGGGGATTATATTTACCCTTATGGCAATAATTGTAATTACAATAGTGCTTTTCGCAATCAGGCCTGCTAGTTATGCTCCGCTTGAGCAGAGGATTCCAGTTATCCATAACAGGGTAGGTGTTGCAAGCGAGCACCTGTTCAAGCTTCAGCATGTTTACCTAGAGCGCGCCATGATTCATTCTGGCTATCTAGCACTTAATGCATACATCAAATATGTGAACCTGAGCCTTGACGAGCCAGTTGATCTGGATGAAGCAAACCAGTATTTTTTTGAGATAATCACAAATAACTCCATGAACACAACAGGACTAAATTGTTCAGTATGCCCAGTACGATATTATACTTCTATCCTGGAAAACCATTCCCTAAATGATAAACTCAACGAGTTCACCAACCTTTCAAAGGAGTTTCTGAATCTAGATACAGATATAACTATCAATGATATTCAGCTTTTCCAGTCAAATTTAACAGGTCCCTGGGAGATTGGAATTTGGATTAATGTGAGCATTTACTTAAATGGCTCAATCGCAACCTGGAACATCATAAAATACAATACAACAGCTGTATTTAGCATAATTGGTCTGGAGGACTATATGTATCTTCGCAATACCAGGATACTTGCAGGAGGCCCATACAAGAATTATGTCTATGCAGCAAACTTTACCTACTGGAATTATACAACATTCTCGCATTTTATAGGGAATAGGACATACAAGCACGAGCCAACAGCACCAGGATTCCTGAACAGGATGATTAATTCACTGACTGAATCTGAGTGTTGTGGTATTGAGAGTGTTGTTTATCAGGGCTGGGGTGCTGGAGAGTATAATAATAACATGTCTTTCATTGACTACTGTTATTGGGGTCAGGGCTGCAACGGAAGTACTCCTGGCGGCTATTTCAGCCTGTATAATGTGACTGGAATCACATCTGACACCTATCCGCTAAAGATAGAACCATACCATTATGCTGAAGAAAGATACAATCTGACTTATCAGGAAGGATTATTGGTGCCTAATTAAGGGAAATAATCACCAAACTGTGACAAAACAACAGAAAAAAGGCAACGTTTAAATACTAAAAGTTACAAATTCTATTTATGCCATCTCCTTTAGAGACAGTTAGGACAGATGTAGATTTATTAATAGAATTAGTTAAAGAAAAAAAGGAGATTTCTTTTGATGCTGCTGCAAAAGAGCTAAAACTTCCAGTAAAAACAATTGAATCATGGGCTAGTTTTTTAGAGGAAGAAAGCATAATTTCTGTCAAATACAAGTTTACAACACCCTATCTGACCCATACTGGTGGTGGGGTAGGTGGCGGTTTAAAGGGCATTGATATAAAAAGAATGGGTTCTTTTGAGCAGAAAATAAAAGAGATAGAATCATTGCTTGAGAAGGCCTTCTCGCATGTTAAGAATGGGAATTATGACCTAGCCAATGAGCTTTATCCTGCGCTCAACACCGAGCTCAAGACCGTACACAATCTGATTAAGGAGCAGGATAAGGATGGCAAGCTTCCAATTGGTGAGGGTGTTATTGACAAGCTAAGAGATGCAGACAAGGCGCTTGCTGAAGCAAAAAAATATGTAGAGGATGGCGATTATGAAAAGGCAAAAGAAATCTACATGAAGATTCATAGCGAGGTTAGGGAACTGATTGTGCTTGTCAAAGAGATGAACCTAGAGATTATAAGATTATACGGCGAGAAACACCTGGTGGAGAAAAAGCGCAAGAAAAAAGAAGAGGATGTTGAATTTGACATCAAGCAGATTTCTGATGTTGATATGCTCCTGAAAAAAGCCTATGAATACCTCAAAAAAGGTGATGTTGAGAAGGCAAGGAAAATCTATGACAAGATTGCAGAAAACTATGAGGAACTTGCCGATGAGTTCCGGGGTAAGAAAGATGAGCTTAACAAGGATCTTGTAAAGCTCAACAAGGACCTTGCACTTCACATTGGTAAGGTTTCTGTAAAAGAAATTGAGGAGAAAACAAGGGATATAAATAAGCTTATCAAAGAATCTGAGCAATTCCTTGCCAAGAATAAAGTTGAGGCAGCTGACAAGGACTATGAAAAGATTGAGAAGATATTCAACACATTTCCTACTAGCTTCCTTGAACAGAGGTTTGAACTGGAGAAAAAAATTCTTGATCTGAGAGAAGAGATACTTAAAAAAAGAGGTGCTTTCTATAACAAGGAATTTAAGAAGAATAGCACCGAGATAGCCATCCTGCTCAGGGAGATTGAAGCAAGAGTCAAGAAGAAGGAACTCTCTGAAGCCCTCGATGCTTACAAGAAGGTTAGCAAGCTCTATAACACCCTTCCATCAGGATTTCTAAACGAAAAAATAGCACTCCAAGAGACAATTTTCAATGTGTACAAGGACCTGGTTGCCATGAACAAAGATGTTTCCACGGCCGAATTCAAGGCTAAGTCAGATGGGATTAATAAATACCTTGTTAGGATTATGGGTTTGCTGCAGTCAAAAGATATTGAATCTTCTGAAGAATACTTCAGAAAAATTAACAAGCTATTCAGCGAGCTTCCAAAGGGGTATCTGAGCGAAAAGACATTGCTCCAGGACAAGATAGTGCAGCTATCCAGGAAATTCACAGATGTGAAGGAAAAGCTTGCAATAGGCGAATTCAAGCTAAAGACTGAAAAAATCAGGAAGCTCTTCAAGACTATTGAACATTACCTTAACAACAAAGAGCTTGACCTTGCAAAGGAGCTCTATGGTGAGGTAGTGAAGATATATAACCAGCTTCCAGAAGGATTCTTGAAGGAAAAGACAGAGCTTAGGACAAAGGTACTTATGTCGTACAAGAAAATGATGCTAGGCTCAGATGAGAGCTTCCTACGCGGCGTAAGTGACTCTGTGAAAGGCAAGTATGAGCATCTTCTGAAGCTGCTCATTAAGATACATAACCACATTGATGAAAGGGAATATGACCTCATTGAGCCAAACTATAATGCCATCATCGGGCTCTATAACGAACTTCCAATCGGATTTTTGCAGAAAAAGATAAACATCAGGGAAGAAATCCTGAAGATCTATGATGAGTACAGGCTCTATAAGATAACAATGGAGCTTGACAGGCTTATGAAGGCCAAAAAATATACCCTGGTTGTCAGCCAGCTTGGCTATGTGCACAAGCTTTACCATCAACTGCTTGAGCGTTGTCCGCAGGATATTGAGTTGTTCAAGTATGTTAACAATAGGTACCAGTACTATCTAAGGATT
>JAFCCF010000070.1 GCA_017610325.1 Candidatus Aminicenantota bacterium
TATCTGGCATGTAAGCTGCCTCTCTGCCCTTGTTCCTGTGACCGCTACTTCCTGTTCTGTGCTGGCTAACACTTCTTGTCCTGTGCGAACTGCCGCTTTCACTTGGCATGTAAGCTGCCTCTCTGCCCTTGTTCCTGTGACCGCTACTTCCTGTTCTGTGCGGAGCTCCTCCTCTAGCTCTGCCACCACCACCATGACTGAATCTGCTTGGCCTGCGCTGCATACTATTTCTACCAGTGTCAAACTGAATTCTTTCAAATTTCTCACTTGGCAGCAGCTCAATCTTCACATCAAACTTGCTGTGAATCTGGTCAAAAGCATCATAGTCTCTATCTGAAAGCAGTGTGATAGCCTTGCCTGACTCCCCTGCCCGAGCTGTCCTGCCAATACGATGGATATACTCTTCTGGGTCCTGTGACAAATCATAATTAATTATGTGCGTCACATTTTCTATTTGCAGTCCGCGCGCAGCAACAGCTGAAGCAATCAGCAAAGGAATTTGTCCTTTGTTAAAATGTTCTAATACCTGTAGCCTACGGTTCTGGCTTAGCTTTCCGTGAATCATTCCTGCCTTAAAACCATGCTTTTTAAGGTTCCTTGTAAGCATTTCGACTGTAGTCCTGGTTGAACAAAATATAAGTGTCTTGTCAATGTCATCTTTGCGAAGAAGATGCACAAGAAGTGAAAATTTCTCATGCTGCTTTACATTATAGTAAAACTGCTTAAGCAAATCTTCTTTAACGCGCAATTCAGCCTTTGCAAGAACAGGATCATGCATGTATTTGTCCCTAATATGCTCAACTTCCTCGCCAACAGTTGCCCCAAATAAAAGAACCTGCCTGTTCTCTGGAGTCTGGTTGAGGATTTCGCTGATATCTTCTATGAAACCCATGTCAACCATCTTGTCAGCTTCATCAATCACAGCACACCAAATCTTTGAAAGGTCAAGTGTTCCGCGCTGCAGATGGTCCAAAGTCCTGCCTGGCGTACAAACAATAACTTCAGCCCTGGCAAGCTCATCAATCTGCGGCTGCATTCCAACTCCGCCAAATACTGTTGCAACATTCAGGTGTATGCCTTTGCCAAACTTGGCAAATTCCTTTGAAATCTGCACAGCAAGCTCCCTTACAGGAACAATAACAATGACCTGCAAGCCCTGTTTTGGCTTAATCATCTCAAGCAACGGCACTGCAAAAGCAATTGTCTTGCCTGAGCCTGTGTTTGAGATGCCAATTACATCTTTTCCTTGTTTTATTAAAGGAATTGTCTGCATCTGGATATTTGTCGGCGTCTCAACGCCGTCATGTTTAAGTGCTTTTACTATCTCTGGTCTAATACCTAATTTTTCAAATGACATAGTTTTTTCTCCTTGGAATAGTTCTTTTAATCTGGGATTAAACTCCAAATTGAAACAGAATGAGTATGAACGAGTTCAAAACCCTCTGCTTCTGCCTTTCCAATGTTATAGAGGAAGGTTTCTGCTAGCCTTTATAAGACTTGTGTTTTTTTACAGTTAAAAGAGAGTATAATTAACTTTAAATACAAGCTTGCTTTTGTTTATTTGGGGGTTTTGAGTGAGAAATTGCGTTTTTGTTAATATTGGAACCAGCATTCCTTTAGCGCTTGGAATACTTGAAGCAGTTATAATGAGAGAACCAGAGCTCCAGAATGCGCTTCATTGTGAGCTGTTGTCATTCAGGGTTGCTGAAGACAATCTTGAAATTGTTAAGAACATAATCAAAAATAGCAGCCAAGACCCAATCATCTGCCTGTCTCTTTACATATGGAATTATACCAAAACCCTTGAATTATGCAAACTGATTAAAGAAAAATTACCCAAGTCAACAATTATTGTTGGCGGACCTATTCCAACCCCTATTCCAGCTGAGATACTAAACAATCACACAGCAGTTGATATTGTAGTTGTTGGCGAAGCAGAGATTACCTTTGTTGAACTGGTAAAACATATTCTTGAAGTTAACACTGATTTTGCAAGCATTAAAGGTATTGCCTTCAGAAAAAATGGAAAGGTAGTGCAGACAAGCCCCAGGGAATTGATTCAGGATTTAGACATTGTACCTTCACCATATGCGCGGGGGCTTAAACCAATTGTTGCTGGCGCATCTCAGTTCTCCTCATACAGGGGTTGTGTCTACAACTGCGGTTATTGCCTGTGGCCCTATGGGGGCTCCCACAAGATTAGGTCCTATTCATATGAAAGAATTGAACAGGAATTCAGAACTATGATAGACATATCTCCAAAGATTTTCTGTACAGAAGCAATATTTAACATCAACAAGGAGAGACTGAGAAAAATGGCAGAGATTGTGCAGAGAATTGGCAGGAAAGATTTGGAACTGTTTGTCAACCTGAAAGGGGACCTTATTGATACAGAGACCATACCTTACCTAAAGCAGTGCAATGTTAAACGAGCAGAAGTGGGCTTGCAGACAACCAACCCAGAGACATTGAAGAACATAAACAGGCAGCTTGATGAGGAGAAGTTTATCAGGGGAGTCAAGCTTCTACGCGAAGCAGGGATTCGATACACTATTGATGTTATTATTGGCCTTCCCGGCGATACATTTCAAACATTTAAAAAAACACTTGACTTTGCCTTAGACTTAAAACCATCTTGGACAGGAACAGACGTGCTCAGGGTTCTTCCAGGAACTTACATATATGACAATGCAAAAAAGTTTGAGATAGAATTTGATAAGGAAAAAGAATACCAGGTGATTAAGAATTATTCATTCTCAGAACAAGAAATAACCCTAGCTCATAGATACTCAAAAATGGTGTGGTCAAAATTCAGGCCGCGAAATAATAAATTTTCCTGGTGGGTGCAAAATGGATAAAAGCTTTTGTGCGAATGTTGTGTGCGGGAACTTGTGCAACAATAAGTGCTCAGTATGCAAACAGGAAAAATGCGGCAACAAGAGCTTAAGGCAAATTGAACAAGAACTGGATCAGCTGAAAAAAGATGGTGTTGAACATATAGAGCTTTGCGGTGGAGAGATCCTAATCAGAGAAGATGTATGGAATTTGATAGAGCTGATCAAAAAGAAAGAATTTTTTCGTTTTTCAATTTATACTAATGGAAGAATATTATACTATCAGGACTTTGTTGACAAAATAATCAAAGCAGGGGTCACTAACCTTAACATTAAAATCTTTGGCGCTGATGAGATAACCTGGGAATTGATTACTGGCTCGCGCAGTTCATACCACCAAACCATAAAAGGCATTGAGAACTTGCAGAACAAGGGATTCAAGCGAGAGGACTTCCATTTGGAACTTTCACTTGCTGTAACCAAACAGAACTACGCAGAAACTGCTAAGATATTAAAGATGTTCTTGCGCGGTCTTGCAT
>JAFCCF010000071.1 GCA_017610325.1 Candidatus Aminicenantota bacterium
CATTTGTCTGGCCCTGAATCAGTTCAGCAAGCTCATTTATAGTGCTCTTTGTCCTTGGGTCGCCTGTCACAACAATAACCTCTTTGACAGGCCACCTGACTCCAAGCTGAGCACGCTCCCTTGCATTGAGTATTACAGTTATAACTTCCCTGATTGTGTTAATCTTTGCTTCAAGCTTTGTATCTATCTTCTTTTCATCTGCTTTTGGCCAGGCAAACAGGTTAATGCTCTGTTCTTTCAAGCCAAATGCCTGTTTGAGGTTTAGGTAAATCTTTTCAGATATGAACGGCGCAATTGTTGTAAACATCTTAAGGAAATCAAGCAGCACGTCAAAAATAACCTTTAGCACAGTAGCTTTCTGCTTGTCTGTTCCTGCAGCTGCCTTGTCTCGTATGAACTTAATATATGTCCTGCTAAGGTCTAGGAATAATTCCTCAAGCTTTGTTGGTACTTCATTTAGCTGATATTTATTATAAAGCTCTGTAACATCTCTTATAGTGCTGTTTAATTTAGAGAGTATGTATTGCTCTTCAATTTCAAGCTCTGTTTGCTTAACCTCAGCTGGGTTTTTCCCAATATTATTAGCATAATCTATCAGGAACTTGTGCAGGTTCCATAAAACATCAAGGTTGCGCCTCTTTATTTTTGAATCCTCTACACTGTAGCTGAGGTCAACACCTGGCACAGAACCGCCAATCATATAATATCTTAGCGTATCTGCGCCATACTCATCCACAATCTCCTTAGGCAGAATATAGTTACCCAGGCTCTTTGACATCTTCCTGCCCTGGGCATCAATAGCCCAGCCATGCATGTAGCATGCTTTGTAGCTTGGCTTTTCCATGCTGACCATTGAAGCAACAAACAACATGTTAAACCAGCCCCTAATCTGGTCCTTTGCTTCCAGAATAAAGTCAGGTGGCCAGAGTTCCTTGAAATAATCATCGCGTTGAGGATAATCCAGGCATGTCCAGGATGTTGTTCCTGCATCTATCCAAACATCAAGAATATCTGGAATTCTCTTCATCACACCACCGCACTTGCACTTGATTGTAACCTTATCAATATGCGGAATGTGCAGGTCATCTGGTACAGTGCTAGCTAACTTCTTAAGTTCTTTCAGCGAGCCAACAACAACAAATTCTTTGCAATCCTTACAGCGCCAGATTGGAAGCGGTGTTCCCCAATATCTCTGCCTTGTGATTCCATTATCACGGAGATTCTCAAGCCAGGAATCAAACTGCTTGTTGCCAGCCCAGTCAGGCACCCATCTTATCTCCTTGTTAAGCTCGCGCATGTTCTCCTTCAAATCCTCAATCTTGAAGAACCATTGCTTTGTTGTCTTGAATATAACTGGGCTCTTGCAGCGCCAGCAATGAGCATACTCATGCTCGACCTTTGTTGTTGCAATTAGGAATCCACCATCATCAAGCATCTTAATTATCTTTGGGTCATCTTTTTTGGCTGTAAAACCAGAAAGCCTGCCCATGTTGTCTGGGAAAACCCCATGTTCATTTAGATTGTTGAATACCGGAATACCTTCCCTGTGTCCAACCTCAAAATCTTCTGGACCGCAGCCAGGCGCTGTGTGCACCAGGCCAGAGCCTGCGCTCAGGTCAACATATTCTTTTGAGAGCACTACAGAGTGCATCTTATCATTTCCCTTGAACTGTTCATATATGCCCTCTTTTTCAAACGGTGCATGATACTTGAGTCCTTTAAGCTCAGTTCCCTTGAACTCCTCAAGTATCTCCATCTTTTTGTTGGCAACACTCTGCACAAGCGGTGCTGAAAGCCCTTTTGCTATTATCCATATCTCTTCTTCAACCTTTGCCTTGACATAATCAAGCTCTGGATTGACCATGACAGCCATGTTAAATGGAATTGTCCATGGTGTTGTTGTCCAGATTATAAGGAACTCATTATCTTTCCCAACTATTGGGAATTTTAGGAAAATGGAATCATCTTCAACATTCTTGTATTCAAGCTCGTGCTTTGCCAGAGCTGTCCCGCACTTTGCGCACCATTGCATTGCTTTGAGACCTTCATAGAGCCTTCCTTTTTCATATGCTTTCTTAACAAGCCACCATTCACCTTCCATAAAGCTGTTGTTCACGCTCATGTATGCATTTTCAAAGTCCATCCACACGCCAAGGCGTATGAAATCCTTGCTCATCTTCTTCATATTTTCAATAGCCAGCTTCTTGCACTCTGCTGTGAATTTTGCAACACCAAATCCCGGCACATCTTCTTTGCCTTTCAGGCCAAGCTTTTTCTCTGTTGCATGCTCTGTTGGCAGGCCGTGCATGTCATAACCAGCCCTGTCCCAACAATCAAAGCCAGACATTCGCTTAAACCTGAGAATGCAGTCTTTCAATGATTTGTTCCATGCAGTGCCAATATGCACAGAACCGCTTGTGTAAGGTGGGCCGTCTAGGAAATACCATTTTTTCTTGCCCTTATTCTTAGCCTTTGCAGTAGCATAAACCTTGTTCTGCTTCCAGAACTTGAGCACCTCTGGCTCAATCTTCTGCGGGTCATATTTTTCTATTTTTTCCATTCTTATTGTCTTTTTTTCTTCTGTTTTTAAACTTTATGCTTATATCAGGCACAAAACATCTGCCAGACCAGAAACAAGCAGCCTAGCTTAAGTTATAAATGGCAGAAATTAAGAAGGGAAAAATGGTTTTATATAGTATCTTTGTTGAAACAATTATTTTAGAATAAACCCGCATTTCTTGCATTCATGCGCATCCAGCTTTTCATTAAACTTGGTTGTTACTCCATACTCTAGCACAGACTTACATTTTGGGCACCTTGGCTCCAAATGGTCTACTGAGTCGAAGAAGTTAAATTCACCTACCATTGACATCCCCATATTTACCCCATTAACTAGTTGAACTAATAAATAGGAGTATAATATATAAATATCTTTCGGAATTGTGCATATATGATATATATACACTATATGCCCGTCCGGCAGCAAAATTTATATACCATTACTCCGCAAGAATAGTATAAGAGGTGGTTCTTGTGAAAAAAAGAGTCTTAATACTAAGCATGTTCATGGTTATGTTAATTGCGACACCTGTTTTTGCGCTAAGAGATGATGTTTATGTGAAACATCTGTATTTCTGGGATGAGTATGTGGATGCAGGAGATTATCTTGTGCTGTCGTATTCCCTCGAAGATGATATTGCTGGACTTGTGAAGGGTCTGAAGGTGGTAATGGTTGTACCTGAGCTTGGAATTCGGGTCTTTAATGATTACTATAAGCTGAAGTCAGACACGTCAGA
>JAFCCF010000072.1 GCA_017610325.1 Candidatus Aminicenantota bacterium
CCAAAGTCCACCGTCTATATTCTTGCCCAAGATGGAAAGATTCCTTGTCAAAAGGTCGGAAGGCAGTGGAGGTTTCGTAAAAATACAATAGATAAATGGCTTGATTCTCAAAACGATTCTGGTTCAAAAAAATAAAGGAGGGGACATTAATATGGATGTTTTCAAGCTCAGGAATAAATTAATTCAAGACTATGAACGTTATGTTAGTAGTTTTATAAACATAAGAGATCAGCTAATAAGAGCAAAGGTTCAGGAAGAATTTAGTCAAGGATTATTATGGCCCGAACCACTTATTCAGCTAAATCCTTCTTTTGCTAAGGGGAAATTGATTGATGAACTTGTTGAAGAAGGAATACTTCACCAAGATTGCAGCAAGATATTTCGTAAAAAGGGAGATGGTGCAGATGTCCCCTTGAGAACCCATATGCACCAAGAAGAAGCTATACGCAGAGCCTGTGTTGGTGAAAATTATATACTTACAACTGGCACTGGTTCAGGCAAAAGCCTCGCTTATATCATCCCTATAGTTGACAGAGTTCTGCGCCAAGGAAGCGGAAATGGAATAAAAGCGATTGTAGTTTATCCCATGAATGCTCTTGCAAATAGCCAGCATGGCGAATTGAGCAAATTTTTAAAGTTAGGTTTTGGTAAAAATAAGGAACCGGTTACTTTCGGCAGATACACAGGGCAAGAATCTAAAGAAGAGCGGGAACAGATTCAGAATAATCCGCCAGACATAATTCTTACAAACTATATGATGCTTGAGCTTATTTTAACTAGAACCAATGACCAAGCTATCATCAAAGCAGCTCAGAGTTTAGAGTTTCTGGTTCTTGATGAATTGCATACATATCGAGGTCGTCAAGGCGCCGATGTTGCAATGTTAATCCGTAGACTTAAAGACACCTTAGCCTCAGAACGTATTCAATGTGTTGGAACAAGTGCAACTTTAGCAGGCCCAGGGACATATAATGAGCAACAATCAGAGATTGCAGAAATGGCAACCAATTTTTTTGGGACAAAGTTTAAGCCCGAAAATATTATTGGTGAAACCTTAACTAAGGCAACAAATGATTGTGATATTAATGAAGCAGATTTTAAAGCTACGCTTAAAGACGCGGTTCAAAATAGCTCGTATAAAGATAAAACATTTGAAGATTTTATCTCAGATCCCCTTGCAATATGGATTGAAAATGTATTCGGGGTAAGCTACTCTACAGATTCTGATAGATTAGTCAGAGCAACCCCGCAAACAATCGATAGTGACAGTGGGGCTGCAATTAGATTAAGTGAAAACATCAATCTCGACATAGAACTCTGTACTCAAAAAATCAAAGACTGTCTTCTCGCTGGTTATAGAATCAAAAACCCAGATAATAATATTCCAGTATTTGCGTTTAAGTTGCATCAATTTGTTAGCAGGGGTGATACTGTATATGCTTCGATAGAAAAAGAAGACAAAAGATACATTACCGTACATGGCCAAAAATATGTTCCTGGTGACCGTAATAAAATACTATTACCTTTGGTATTCTGCAGAGAATGTGGGCAGGAGTTTTATTCAATAAGATGTAATCAAGACAATAATACAGGCCAGAGTATTTTTGAGCCTAGAGCTACGAATGACCGATTCTCAGATCAAGCAAGTGAACCAGGTTTTTTATATATAAGCACAGAAAAACCTTGGCCGGATGATCGTGCAGAAATGGTTTCAAGGGTGCCAGATGCATGGTTGGAAGAAAAGAACGGTACTATTAGAATTCGCCCAAATAGAGTAAGGCAATTACCCCAAAACAGATATATCACTTTGAATGGCAAGCAATGTTCTCCTGAGGAGGATGGACAAAAAATTACTTATATATCTGAACGTTTTAGGTTCTGCCCTCATTGTGGTGTCGCTTACGGATCTTGGTCCAGATCAGACTTCGGAAAAGTTGGCACACTGGGCTCTGAAGGCAGAAGTACCGCTACTACAATCATGAGCTTATCTGCAGTTAGGCAGCTACAGGCGGAAGATATTATTAGCCAGAAAGCCAGAAAGCTTCTCAGTTTCACTGACAACAGACAGGATGCCTCATTGCAAGCAGGACATTTTAATGATTTTGTGGAAATTGGCATTTTAAGAGCAGTTATTTATAAGGCAGCAGCTGATTCTGGAACAGACGGTTT
This sequence comes from Candidatus Aminicenantota bacterium, assembly GCA_017610325.1. Classification (GTDB taxonomy): domain Archaea; phylum Nanobdellota; class Nanobdellia; order Woesearchaeales; family JAFCCF01; genus JAFCCF01. Next base: position 2,170 of record JAFCCF010000072.1, read on the forward strand.
AAGGGATGATGAGTTAACTCAAAAGATTTTTAAAGCTTTACATAATGTTGACAAGTTCAGCATAGAAAGCTATGCACAAGACCCTACGATACGTTACCGACAAAAAAATGACACTGAGAAAGCTTTCCGAGATGTAATCGGATATCGGATATATAGAGATTTACAGCGAGGCTGGAGAATTACTGCTCCGAATCTTGAGCAGTGCGGATTGCTTAATATCGAGTACCTGTCTTTAAATGAGTTGTGTGGTGAGGATAGAGATTGGGAAGGTTTGCATCCTTTGCTATCTATGGCAGGACAACAAGTTCGCAAAAAGGTATGTCAGACTTTGTTAGATTACATGAGAAGGGAACTAGCAATTCTGGTTGAATACCTTAATCCCGAATTTCATGAAAGATTAAGGCTGCGATGTAATCAATGGCTTAAGGAGCCATGGGCAATTGATGAAGACGAAAAACTTGAAGAAGCAAGGGTCTTATATCCATGTTCTAGGCCAAAACACTCTGCCTATAATAGTGTTTATCTTTCACCAAGAGGTGGCTTTGGACAATATCTTGGAGCTGCAGGAACTTTTCCTGATTGTAGTGATAAACTAACGCCTGATGATAAGCAAAAAATAATACTCGATATTCTTAAGACCCTGAGGTTGGCTGGAATAATTACTGTTGTGGATAATATTAAAGGTGAGGACAAAACGCCCGGCTACCAAATTAGAGCTGGAGCCATGGTATGGAAAGCTGGCGATGGAACCAGAACTTTTCATGATCCGATATCGGTTCCAAATCAATCAGAACTTAAAGCAGAGCCTAACGCTTTTTTTGTTGACTATTATAAAAATACTGCATTAGATACAGTAGGTATATATGCTAAGGAACATACCGCACAAGTACCTGCTGAGCTCAGGATCGAGAGAGAGAACTCCTTTAAAAATGCAGAATTGCCAATTCTTTATTGTTCTCCAACTATGGAACTGGGTGTAGATATTTCTGAGTTAAATGTTGTTAACATGAGAAATATACCTCCTACGCCGGCAAATTATGCCCAAAGAAGTGGGCGTGCTGGTAGAAGTGGTCAACCTGCACTCGTGTTTGCTTA
>JAFCCF010000029.1 GCA_017610325.1 Candidatus Aminicenantota bacterium
CACCACTTTTTTTAGTACAATGTTAAAAAATATGAAAAAAAGAATTAATCCTTTTTTCGCTTCTTTTTGACCTTTCTGATGTCTTTTTCAAGGTCAAGCTCTTCAAGCAGCTCCTTGTATCTGTTCCTGATTGTAACTTCTGTGACTCCTGCCACATCTGCAACCTCTCTCTGGGTTCGCTTTTCACCATGGATTAAGGCGCTGACATACAATGCTGCTGCTGCAATTCCAGTAGGTCCTCTGCCGCTTGTTAATTCAACCTTCTGAGCATGCTCAAGAATATCAATGCTCTTTGACTGAGTCTCTGCACTAAGCTTTAAAGCTGAAGCAAACCTTGGGATATAGTCAGCTGGATTGCTTGGCAATATTGTGATTCCAAGCTCCCTAGTCACAAACCTGTAGGTCCTTCCAATCTCCTTTTTCTCAATGCCAGAGCTCTCTGAAAGCTCATCTAAGGTCCTAGGAACATCATGACGTCTGCATGCTGCATATAAAGCACCTGCAACCACAGATTCCATAGAACGCCCCCTTACAAGGCCTCTCTGCACTGCAAGTGTGTATATCCTTGCTGCCTCTTCTTCAACTGTTTTCGGCAGTTTTAGATAAGAACTAACCCTTTTTAGCTCTGCAAGAGCTAGTTTTAGGTTTCTTTCAATAGCTGTAGAAATCCTATACTGCCATTTTCTTAACCTAAAGAACTTGTTTCTGTCCTTTCCCTTAAGCTGGTACAGGTCAGATTTAACACCAACCTCTGTGCCCAAACCCTGGTCATACTGGGTATAGGTCATTGGTGCGCCGGTTCTTCTCTTTTTGGCAGATCCGTTATCGTCAAACTCTCGCCATTCCTGGCCAAAATCAACCATTTTTTCCTCTACAACAAGACCGCAGTCCTTACAGTGGACCTCTCCTTTTTCCTTGTCCCAGAAAAGATTGATACCCCCGCATTCAGGGCATTTTTTTACATATTCAGGCATAAGTATCCCCCACGTACTTTAAAGGCTTGAAAATAAGCCACCCCCAACTAAATTTAAATGTGAATTTTGTTGTATAACAATGAATACAATAAATTTATAAAGGGAATGCCAAGGTCATATATAAAGGTTTCGGTGTGTTTTAAGGGATTTCGCAAACTATTTATAGAAGTAGAACATTCCGTAATTTTATGAAAGACCCAATTCCTAAAGATTTATTTGACATTCTTGCATGTCCTGTATGCAAGGCAGACCTTGTATATAACAAGGACAAGACAGGCCTAGTCTGCACCAAATGCAAGCAAAAATACGAGATAAAAGAAGGAATTCCTATTCTGTTGCCGCCTGAGGATTGATTATTTTCTAAGCAAGGCGTCAGCTACCTGCTTAAGTACGTTCTGAGAGATTTGGTCTGTTCCGTGTGTGGTTAAAACACCTACGCCATCACTAACTTTTGCATCAATATTCCTATAATCAACCATTTCACCAGCTCTTTCCACAGTACTCTTGCCTAATGAAAGTGATGTTACAAAGAGAATTGGCTTATGCCTAAAAGAATTGGCCACATAATCGTGAATTTTATCTGGATTAATTACATCTGTTTCACCAAAAACATAATTTGGAATTAAATTTAATCCAGCATGCACCTCACCTTCACAATCTGGAAGGTTTTTTCTGACACCTTCGCCAATCTGAGCTGCCTGTTCAGGTGATATCATATACGGAATAATTACCAGGTCCATCATACTACCTGGAAATAGTAACTCATTTATAAAGTTTGCTTAAATTAAAACCCAAACATTTATTAACGAGAATCGATAATTGCATCTTCGTGCCACGATCGCATAACTCGGTAGTGCGCTGGCCTTGAGCGGCGATGAATCAAAGATTCATGGGGCTTTGCCTTTCGCCAAAAACAGCCAGTGTCCGCAAGGATGTGGGGGTTCAAATCCGTCCCAACCTTTTGCATTCGCAAAAGCTTGACCAAAAGTTGGCGGGTATCAGGTTAACACCTGAACCCACCTAGGTCGGCGGTTGAAAGTCCTCCTCGTGGCGTTTTTTCTCTAAATGGGCTTGAGCGTTAGCGAAACCCATCTGGAGGTGTCGGAACCTAAGGTTCTGACGTGGGAACCATCCTCGTGGCGTTTTTTCTCTAAGTAGGGGTTATATGTAAATCCCTCTCAATACGGTTTATAGAGGAGAAACATCAATTTTTAAGTCATCTGAGTTATAAAATTTAACAAAGCGAAGATTGCTCATTTTCTGTATTTGCTTTGGTTCAATTCCATCTAATGAATGTGATGAGAAAGCAGTATAAAGGTATCTTTCAGCTAATAACTTATCTGAATCTTTAATAAACTGCAGAAGCCTTATCTTTAATGGCATTTCTGAATGTTTTGAGTACTGCTGAAATCCATCTTTTAAATTATGGCTGAACCCCTCTTTAGAGCACTTTTTTTCCTCCTCTGGAGCATTAGCATAACTCTCGCCAAGTTTTGCCAGCCTTTGCATAAGCACCGGGATATACTGGTCTATTTTCACCCCATATGGGAGATTTTCCATTTTTCTTAAAGTTAAAAGTGTGCCCAGCTCAACAAATAGGTTGCTTTTAATTGCTGACATATAATCATGAAAACACTCTTTTGCTGTATTTTCCAGAAATAATCCAATCTTGGGCTTTATCTCATCTTCGGTTCTTTTCTTGATAGCCTCTGCTGTCTTATTTAATACGGATGTTAAATCTTCTCCGCTCTTTTCTGGCCAGTAGTGCATCCACCTCTTCTGAATTAAGTATACAACAGCATCCTTGGCAGATGTGTTTTTTGGGAGGATTATTGTGTTTCTGCTTCTGGTTCTTCTATGTTCCATTCCTTCATATATTATACTTGCTTGTTCAACTATAAACCTAAGTGAGTATTTTTCTATAAAGCTGCTTAATTCCTTATTTACCCATCTTTCCAGGCTTTTATCTAGCTTTTCTTTTTTCATGCATTTGTGTAATTCAAACTAATATTTAAACCTTCGCTTTTTAGCCACTCCCTAGTAACACCACTGTGCTTTCTGCATGTTTTTTGTTCTCACTAGATACTGGACAACTATGCTAAACCCTTATGTGGTGTTTAAATTATCCCTATAGTAAAAAACTAAGAAAAAATCAAGAAATTAGTCTCCTTTGTATTCATCAGCACACTTTTGAGAGCAAAATGTGTGTCTCTCGCCGTCAATCTCCTTCACTATCTTCTTTTCAGTTATGATGTTTTCGCAGGTATCGCACTCTTCCTCTGCCTTTTCCTCATTATAGCCTTCCATAAAGCCTTCTTCTCTAGCAGAGATTCCTCCTGAATCTACAAGCTCTTTCCTTGCAGAGTCAGAGTAGACATTCTCCTCTTTGTCTCCTATATCAATTTTTTCCTTTTCTACTTCTTCATCTTCACTTGACATTTTAGCCCCCTCTTTTAAGCCCTTTCTCAAGCTCTTTGATATTAAGTTTAATATTTTCAATTGTTCTAGAATTATCCATCTGATTTAAAAGCTGGCCGCATTCTGGGCATTTATACTCAAAATCAGTAGCATGATCAAAATCAAGCCTTGTACAGGCATTTTTGCACATAAAGAAGTTATCGTGGTTACCTTCTTCCTTAATTAGCCTCTCCTTGAGCTTTTCAAGCTTATTATTCTTAAGCTTCAGCACAAGATCCTTGATTCTCTTGGAATTAAAGGTCCAGTAACTGATATACCAGCCCTTTTGCCTGTCCTTTTTCCTGTGATAAGTAGCTAGATTATGACCATGTAGGTTGTAAAGCACGTTCCTGACTATGTGGATGTCCATATTAGTCTTCTCAGCAATCTTAAACTCACTGATATTCTTTCTGTTCCTTAGAAAGTCAACTATTGGAACTGCGTGCTCACCTACCACGTCTTTTACAGTATTGAGAATCAAACTGTTTGTGGCTCTCATAATTCCCCCAACAATATCCATTGATATATTCCTGAATTCACTACTATTTAAAGGTTGTGGAGTATTCATATGCATATATATAGTTTATATACAAAAAGAAAAAGAGGCACCTATAAAGGTGCCCGGTCACGGAGGTATTTAATTCTCGAGTATGCTAAAAAGCTCTGGATCTGTCATAAAGTCCTCTTTCTTGATCTCATCCAGGATATAAAACTCCTTCATTTGCTTTACCTTGAACTCTTCAAGGTCCTCTAAAAAGTCATTTAAGCCCCTCATGTGCCTGAAAACGCATTCTGCAAGGAAATCAAAGCCGTTTCCAAGCCTGTAAAGGCTGTTTACATGCTGGTTCTTCTCTAAGAACTCCTTTAACCTGCCCCTATTCTGAATCGCTACTTTTAGAATAAGGTTAACCCTTAGGTCAAATCCCAGCTTGCTGAAGTCAATTAAGGCGGTGTGTTTCTTGATGATGTCTTGTTCATATCTCTTAAGTTTCTCATGTATGGTACTAACAGGTATACCAGTAGCTCTTGATATCTTTGTAAGGTTCTTACGGGCACTCTTCCTAAAAATCGACAAAAGCAAAATACCTTTTTTGTCCATAGTCTTATCGCCTCGTGTATATGCCTTTTATCTTTTTTATATATTGATATATGTATGATAAGATAATATAAATACCCGTATGTAAAAACTGTTTAAATATTTCCCAAATTAGCTTTGAGAAAGGTTTAAATATGATTTAAACTATCCGTATACCATGATTATATTTAGTCCAAAGAGGCAAACCACAAATTATATGATTCTTGAGGTGCTGGGGGAAAATCCACCACTTTCTATTAAAGAGCTGCACACCCTCATAAAAACGCGTTTTCCTACAAAGATTACCTACCATGGAATATATGAGAGGGTCAATGACCTGCTTGCAATTGATGTTCTGCTTAAAAAAAACACTAAAATCCAGATTAACCCACTCTGGATTGACCAGACTGAGAGGTTTTTCAATTCTATTAAGACAAACTATAATGTGCAGAACAGGCTAAGTGACCTTATGGAAGACAACAAGAACATGCTTCTGCACTTTAATACGCTCGGTGACTTTGACAAATACATGCACAATTTTGAGGATAGGTTTATAGAGGATGCAAAAAATCATAAAGAGAACATGATTTGCATGAGAATAAGGCACAGGTACTGGCCTATTCTTTACATGAAGAGGGAACTCGACTTTCTCAAGAAAATACAGGAAAATAACATCAAATATTATCTTATGCTAGGTGGCACAACAGCCCTAGACAAATATGCCTACAATTTTTATAAAAGGGCAAATGTAAATATGGCCACTGTTCCAATAAAATCCGTGTTCTCTTCAGTGAGGGTATATAATGACCTGATTTTCCTTAAGATTTACCCACCAACTCTTTTTAAAGAGATTAAAGAAACATTCAAAAACACCCAAGACATGGAACATATTGATATTGAGAAGTTCCACAAACTTGTATCAATCCGAGCACCATTTTCTGTGCTTGTGATGAAGAATAACCATATTGTCAAAAAGTTTCGTGACCAGATTCTTTCTCTTTTCAGCCACTGTCTTCTGGACGATGACCTGAAACAGAAAGAGATTAGTGAGATAAAATCACTGATTGTCACAGCAATGAACAACATAAGACCCAAGTTTGCCCTATCCAGCAAACTCACCTCATTAGAGATGGGCGAAAGAGTCAAGGAGATTATGGGGGAGGATCTTGCATTTATCTATCTCAACACACCAGGCTGTTCAAGAGCAAAAAAGCATGGAAGATGCCCAATGTGCAATATCTCACTTGAGGAAGAGGACAGTCCAAAGGACATGTACATATCATTTCTCAGTGATTTCAATAAAATAGATTTCAGAAATTATCCCAGATTAAGACTCTTTGTTAACAGCAATTTCTTTAATGATGAAGATGTGCAGCCAGATATGAGAAATAAGATACTCAAGAGGGTTGCAGGCAAGAAGGAAATTAAAGAACTGCTGCTCGGCACAAACCCTGAGTTCATAACTGATGAAAAGATTAAAACTGTAAAGCATATCCTCAAGGACAAAAAGGTTACTATTGATATCACTCTGGATATTAAAGATGATAAGGTCAGGGAACTTATAAAGAGGGGCTTTTCCCTGGAGCACTTTGAAAAGGCAGTTAAGATACTGGAGAAATATGGGTGTGGTTACAGCCCTTATGTCTGTATAAAACCACCGTTCCTAACAGAAGAAGAAAGCATAAAGATGGCTGCAGAAACTATCAAGTATGTGATTAAGTTCAACCCAAAGTGTGTACATATTGAGCCAATGGCAATACAGCGATTCACTATACTAGAACTGCTAAAGCAGAACAATCTCTACAGACCAGCATACCTCTGGACAATCATAGAAATCTTGCGTGGCATAGACAAGCTCAAAAAGAAGCATGGCAAGAATTTCTGCATCAAGATTCGCGGAGAGTTTTTTTCCTCTTCTTCAGAAGATGTGTCGCACAACTGTCAATTTTGTGATTCCCGGATAAAAAGCCTCCTGAAAGAATTTAGCGAGAACCAGGATATCAACATATTCAAAGACATTCTTTCCCTTAAACAGGTAAAAGAAATTGTTGAAAATGCGCGCGATGATCCGGGTGTGCTTAAGGACTTAAATTGCCGCTGCCAGATTGACTGGCTGAAGGAGATTGAAGAAACACAATCTATTCCACTGGCCCAGCTTGACAAGAGAATTAAATACAATTTAGAACTTTGCAGACCCTATGAATCGCAAGGGGTTGAATGACTATTCTTGTCTCAGCACTTTATTTGCTATATCTGAATATGTAACCAATTCAATGCCTTGTTTTCTTGCATTGCCAATTATTGTTTTCCATATGTCATGCTGAGGGTCATATTCCATCATTGCCCATGGATGCAAGCACAGTGAAACATAGGCTGTATCTTGCTTCATCTTACTGGCTTTCTCAAACAAACCAGTGTAATGGCTGATAATTTCATCAGGAGTATGCAGCCTGCCATTGAGCTGATGCTCTGCTTTCTTTTTTGTAAAAATAACATCCTGCCAGCCATGAGGTGGTATCTCAACCAGATTAGGATAATCTGCATCTGAGTATGTATGCGGCTGTCTTTCTGCTGTTAGGTGTGCTTCAAGTGATTCTTTGCTACGCAAATTAGGTGAGACAAAATTATATCCAAGATGTCTTATCTGTGAGAGAACCCTTGCATGATTCCCAAGGTCGCTGTCATAGCCAAGAGGAACTCCAATACCATTACAATTAATGCCAAGCCCCCATTTCAGAGTAAAATGACCCCTGGCAATATCATCTGCAAACACATCTTCAGACACAATCTCTTTTTCAGGCCTGATTTCAATCTTTCTGATTATATCATGAGAGTAGCTATGCTGCTGGATATCATTTAGCTTGTTATTAGTAGCATAGAGCTCTTTGACAGCATTTTCTCCGGCATCACCAATAAAATTATTCAGGTAATCACCAAGTATGAACAATGTTCTTGGAACTTCTTCTTTGTCAAGTATTTCAAGAAAGCTGGACATAAAATCAAAGTATCTCTTCCTGAATTTGTCAGCTTCCATGCCACCTGCCCATTTGCCCCAAGGCCGTTCTTCGTAAAATCCAAGTGATAAATTAATCTTTTGCATACTCTGTTGGAATTCCCTATTGCTTTTTAAATCTTTCGATGTATTACCACCGTAGAATTATAACAAAAAGGAGAATATAACAGGCACAAGAAGGCAGCCCATTGCATGGCTTCTTGTAACCTTGACTATTGCTGGAATTAATCCAACTGCTGTTGCAATAATCAGCACAGCAATCCCTGTAAAGCCAGTGAACAGCCACACAAGAGATGTGATAAACAGAATCACAGAGATTACAAGCATCTTATAATTTAGCCTTGGTATAACCCTTGCAAAAATAATGCTAATCCTAAGTGTAAGGAATACAGCGATGCTTCCTGCAATTAGTGCTGCGCTGAGAAAAATAATAATATGGCCTGTGTTTATATTACCAAGCAGTTTCTGCACAGCAATAATTGAGCCGTTTCTTGCTTTTCCCACAACATAGTATGTTATAAGTGAAAGCACAAAATTAAATGTGCTAACAGAACCTAGCAGCACCATAAAACCATGGTGTTTCAGGTTCTTTGTAATCTGCATTGATATTATTGCAGCTGTTGCAGCTCCTAAGCCAGGCAGCAGTGCTGTGATAAACCCAGAGATGTTACCTGATAGCAGAGCCTTGAGCACAAGCTTCTTGTTCAGCTTAATCTCTGTGCTCATTTTCTGGCTTGGAATGCGGTGCTTGCAGTTAAGGCTGTAAAGCAGGGTTGAGATGCCAAACAAACCAGAGAAAAGCGGAAAAAGCGGCTCGCTAAGGTTAGGCCAGTCCAAAACAATAATGCCAAGGGTACCTGAGAGTACAAAGACCAATACAGCCCATGGTTTTTTCTTGTCCCGCAAAATCATAAAAACCACAACGCAAACCAGGATATAGCCAATTGTCTTCTCAAGAAAAGGATAAATCACTCTGACAACCTGCACAAGCAATGGAAACAGCGCAATGCTCATTAGTAGAGCACCAAACGAGCCAATCAAGGTTAACTTCACAGCCATAATACCCAGGCCTTTTAACAGATAACGGTGTCCAGGAAGAACACCAAGCGCTGTTGCTGATTCAGGAGCCCCCAAGAAGATGCTTGGAATCATGTTAAGGAATGTATGGACAACACTCATGCTGATAATCAAGACAGCTAGGGACATTACATTTGTGTATCTGAGCAGCAAAGGGCTCAAACCAAGCAAAACAACAGAGATAGTATTCACATGCAGACCAGGAATAAGGCCTGTAATAACACCGCATATCACACCAATCAAAATCGCTAGCAACAGTTCCCAAAACATACCTTAATTACAGCAATGCAATCTTTATATGTCTTCGTCGGCGAAAACTGAAAGCCTTTCAACCTGCTTTGAAAGAATTTTATGCTGTAACTTTTAATTTTTGCTTTTCTATTTCCTGCTTTATTAATTTTTTTGAGATTGCTGTGTCTAAGTCTATCAATTTTTTTACAAGCGGGCTGTTTAGGTTTAGTTTGTAGAGCTCTGCCCTTCCAATCCTTCTGGTCTTAGCTACTATACCTAGCTTTACTATGTCTTTCCAAAAGAGGTGCAGTGTGCTCCAGCCAATGTCTGAATTTTTTGCTATGTCTGTCAGGCTGTAGTCAAACTCTCTGTTATCTAGAAAGAAATCAATTACCTTGATTACAGGTGAGTTTCCAAACACAACTCTGAATGAGCTTTTTTCTTCCATTTTAACATACATAGATCTTATTCCTTTATATTATTTTTGTTATTTGAATGTTCATTCTCATGAATAATACTCTCAAATTCAGCTATCTTTTCAGGATTTATAGATACTTGGTGGCCATAGGAAGTTGGCTTTGGTAAAATTAGCCCACCTTTAATCAGTTCCCTAACTGCTTTCTTTGCATCTCCAATAGCATGTTTGGGCAGGCCCTTTGTCAGGTTTTCTATTGCTGTGTGTTTTCCACCAATTATCCTGCGCCTATATAATTTCCTTAGGATGATTGCTTTGAATTCCATAGTATCTAGACCAGAACAAGAAAACATAATTTAAAACACTTGCCAGGCAAAGATTGAAAGCTTTTCAATTCAAACTGAAAACAATTCATCAAAAAACAGAAAAGTTTAAATACTATAGTAACTATAGCATCTATAGAATGATATCAACTATACAAATAAGCAAAGAAACAAAAAATCTTATTGGAACCTTTGGCACAAAAAAGGATACCTACGAAGAAATAATCAAAAGAATGTATCAACTAGCAGTAAAAGAACAACTAAGAGAATTTCTTATGACCTCAGACAACACAGTAACAATAAAAGAAGCCAGAGATATGATAAACAAATAAAAATGGCTAAAGTGGAAATAGTAAACAGTTTAGTTATAGAAATAAAAAAGAAGTTTAGCAAAGCAGAAGCTAACAAAATAATTAACCTTGTAGAAACACTTGAAGATAACCCTAAAAAAGGAAAGCTTTTAGGAAATGTAGGGGGGATCTTGATAAAAGAACTCAAATACAAAGGCTTTAGATTCTACTTCTTAGCAGACGGATATAAACTTAAAATTTTTTCAGAAGAAGAACTCATAGACTTATTGTTAAGATTTGTAAGAATGTCAGAAAAGAAACATCAGCAAAGAACAATAAATGAGATAAAGAAAATCCTTATAAAAATAGGTCCTAAAGGATTTAAATAATTCTAAAAACAATCCATAAAACATATATAGCATGTCTGCATTTACTTTCTTATGGACAAAAAACTTCTTGAGAAAACGCTTGGCATTGGAAGAATTCTCAGTATTCAGCAGTTTAACACAGGTTTTCAGAACATTATCTATAAAGTAAAAAGCACTAAGGGAACATATTGTCTGAGGATTTACCAAAGAAGAGAAAAAAACCATATTGAATTTGAAATCAAGGTCTTGAACAAGCTTAAGGGCTTGCCAGTTCCAAGCCTGCAGAAAGTCAAAGGACAGTTCATGTTTAAAATTGGTAACAAATGGGCAATAATGTACAAGTTCATTGAGGGAAAGCATCTTAAACGATTCACAACAAAGCAGCTGGAAGAATGTGCTTCAACACTTGCAAAGATGCACAAGAGATTACACGGTTTATCCTGGAACAAACCCATGTTTCAGATTTACAGATTATCAGATAATGAAATCAGGAAGTATGCAAAGGTTTCAAAGAATGCAAAACTGAAATACTTGAAATTTCTGCCTTCAATCACAAAACAATTGAGAGCAAACAAGTTAAATAAAAAACTTGCAAGAGGAGCTCTGCATGTTGACATTAGTGCAAGGAACATTTTGTTCCACAAAGCAAAGATAAGTGCAATACTTGACTTTGACAATAGCCACCCAGGACCATTAATATTGGACCTTGGAAAGCTAATCATGTTTTTTGCATCTGAAAACAGGAAATTTAACAAAAACAAGGCAATGATTTTGATAAATGCCTACAATAAGACAAGAAAACTCTCAAAGCTTGAGCTGCTAGAACTTGATAAAGCAATAAGATTTGCATTTCTGAGCCACATATTTATGGATTATTATATGAGTGCCCTCAAAATAACAACACAAAAGTACTTTGACTGGATAATAAATGACCTTTATGCCTCATACAGGGATTTTCTCTGAAGAAAA
>JAFCCF010000073.1 GCA_017610325.1 Candidatus Aminicenantota bacterium
GGAATAAACATTTATCTCACTCTATCCCAGTCAAACTCGTGTCCTTTTGGGCATTCCCATATTCTGCCATAGCCTCTCTTTCTGAATGTCACCACCTTGCCACATTCTGGGCAGTAGGCTCTAAATTTCCATTTCTTTTTAAGCCTCCAGCTTGGCTGCTCCACCAACAGCATCACCTTTAAGTATTCTATTTTTAAGCAGCCTGAGTTCTGCAATATCGGACTCCAATTTCATTATCTCTTTATCTATATTAACCAGGATAGCAGTTTTTAAATCCATTCAGTCACCTCCAACAAATCTCTCCAAATCTGTTTTTGGCATCACTCTTCTTTTAAACTCCTGGTATGCTTTAAGCTGCAGCTCAGGGTCTTGAGCTAAAGTGTCCCATAAAGCATTTACAAGCTTGCATTTTTTACACTCTCCTGTCAGCTCTATTTTGGGTTCATTGGGTTTGTTTTTTTCATATTGGCCTCTCTCATGGTAATACTTCCAGGGTTTTTCATCAATTACTGCTCCCCAGTGTGGACAGATGCAGCTTGTGTCAACATAAGCTTTGAATCCATACTTCTTTGCCTTGAGGAAGAAGTAAACATCTTCGCCTAGAACTCTGCCTTTCTCATCTTTCTCCACTTTGAACCAGGGCTCGGGAATCTTCTCAAAGACCTTTCTCCTTACCAGCAAACAGCCAGCCCCTGCAGCATCTACTCTCATTAAAGTATTTGGCTCTATCTCTGTTGGTATATATAATCTGCCATGCTTGTCAATTTTTCTGATTACTGGATAAAACGGAGGCTTTCTTTCAAAGTACAGAGCTGATATTATGTCCTTGTCAGCGTGCATTAGGTGAGCTATCGTATTCTTTGCTGGCATGTTGTCAGCGTCTAAGAAGAACAGATAATCTACTTTATGCTTACTTGCCAGTGTTTTTCTGATTCCATCGTTTCTTGATTCTGCAGTTAGATACCAGCTGAATGCTTTAATGTCTAACTCGAACAGCTGCATATTATAGGTCATAAAGCTTAGGAAATTGACAAACCAATCTCCCGGTAAGGTATGTGTAATCGGAATTATCAAGCTAACCTTCTTTTTCTTCATTCTTTAACACCTCTAACAAGTCTTTGGGACCTCCTATTCTGCGTTCTGGATTCGGCTCTTTGGGCTGAATAATCTTTCTTTGATGCAACTCTGAAAAAGCTTGAAAAAGGTAGCCCTTAACCACCATCTCAAATTCATGATAGTTATTGATTTGCATGTTGTAGCATTTTTCCAGCAAAGTTACCAGATTAACTTCGCCTGTGTTATCCTCGTACCATTTACCAACGAGGTCATCAAAGCAAATCCCATATTCTTCTTCGTACTCCCAGCACAAGTTATCACTTCCTTTTAAATACTACTGGTAAGGTTTTCTTAGCACCTGCCATTGTGTTCATTTTGCCAAACGCATATCTCTGGTTCCAGCTGAACCATATTGCATAATACTTTCTTTCATCTCTATGCAGTGGTCTTTCAGATACTGGCATGTCATTGTAATAGTAGCACCAGTCCAAAACCACAAATTGATTGTCTGTCTCTCTGCAGTATGTTACATAGCAGTGGCCTCCACCTTCCACATCTCCAGCATTGAGCCTGATTCTCCAGTAAGGGATTCCTGCATGCAACATTAGATTAGCAAGCAGGATAGCACCTCCGTCACAATCCTCACGCATTGTATATAACGCTTCGCAGGGAAATGCCCAGTATTCTTCACTGCCATAAGCTGTTTTGTCAGGCGTATATTTTATATTTTTATGAACCCATTTTAAGCAGTTCAATGCTCTGTCATCGAAAGAGCCTTGATGCAATTTATTGGCTTCCACTAATTCATACAGCGGCTGTGAAACTGTGAAAAAGTATCGCACATCAATTCCATATCTTTTCTTTGGGTCTTTGGGGAATGTCCTGCCTGTGTAAATGATTTTCTTTTTGGGATATTTGTTATTCCAGTATTCTTCCCACTTGTTCTTCTTTGGTGTCAATTTTGCCAGCATTGTTCTGCACTTTCTGTAGTCTTCTATTAGCTGAGTCTTCGCAACTTCAAGGTCTTTGTAAGCCCTTGTTAATGCATTGAGTTCAGTTTGAAGAACATTTATCTTGGCATCTTTAGCTGCAAGTGTTGCTCTGAGGTCTGAAATCTGATTCTCATACTGACTTGCAACTTTTTTAGCAATTTCTTCACACATTCCGCTGCAAAGCCAGCATCTTAACCAATCAAACAAATTTTATCACCTCACATAGCTGCACTAAAGGCAGCAGTTATAATTCCTATAATAAAAGTCAGGAATAGTATCCTTTTAGCGGCTATAGTATTGCTCTCTGTCATTAAACCCACTACACTTGAAAAAATAAAGACTATTCCGTAAGAGAACAGCAACCATTTGGCTATCTGGCACAGCATTTTACTCACCTCCATCCAGTTTTAATGCGCATTCTCTTAGCTCCAGTATAAAGTCAGCAAAATCCTGCTCTTTAAATGCAACAATATAATCAGGGCTGTTGATGTTTAGCTTCAGCTGTTTTCTGAGCAATTTGTTCAAAGCAATGGTGATTACTTTGTTGAAGTATTTTTTCTGCTCACGAGAAGGCATGTTATAGCCTTTCTGCTGAGAGTTGATACCTTTATCTTTCATCTCCTTAACGCTATCGTTCATCTCATAACACCTCTCTCCAGAGTTGGCATTTTTTGATTGAATGGTATATACCAATTCATCTTTTATCTTTGCTGTAAGGGAACTCTGCAACAGTGTATCTCTCTGGTTCACAATCTATTCCATGGTATTTTACCTCTTTGATAACTTCGATATAGTCTATCTTTTTGTGCTTTTTGAGAATAAGCGGAATTGCTTTGCATAAATCTTTGAATGAATCGAACTCAATGAAATCCCAAAAAGTCCACCAGACCCTGAACTTGTATTCATGGTACTTATGGTCAGATTTTGTGTGTATTCCAAACAAACCCATCTACAACACCTCCTATTTCAACCTTGTAGTTTTCCATTTTGTTGTATAGACCGCATTACAGTCCATACAAATATCCATTTCGATTTCTACCTCAAATTCTCCGTTTGATGTTTTTTCTTTGAAAGACCATAAAGGAGTTCCAAAGTATTTTCGGAATAAAGTTTTACTGCTTCCGCAGTAAGGGCAATTTCTAATAGATTCCATTATCTTACCTCCTTTTCTAGCTTTTTTTGATTAATTATCGAATCTGGAATTAA
>JAFCCF010000030.1 GCA_017610325.1 Candidatus Aminicenantota bacterium
TAAGGGGGATGTTGAGTCTGGGATTGTCAAGCTGGTGCTGGAGGCAGCAATTGATGCGAAAAAAGAAGATAAGGTAATAGAACATGAGGTTAAGAAAGCAGAAGATACCAAAAAAAATATTCAGATTAGCAAAAAATTTGAAGATGTCAGGCTAAAGAACCCTACAACTGAACAGATAATTGATAGGACCAAGTTTACAATCTCTATTGTGCCAAAAAATACAATGTATAATGTCTCAATCTATGAAAGCATCCCAAAAAGCATAGCACAGAACATAAGAGAAGTCATAATTTATACAGAGAACTATGAAATCCTTGAGCCAGATCCACTTATTGTATGGCACTTTGCTGAAATTAGCGACAAGGTTGACTTATCATACCAGGTCAAGAAAAAGGTTGGTGAGGGATTAGTTGACCTGGGTTCGACAGTGGCTGTTGCTGAAATGGTTGAGAGTGGTGTGCCAGAAACAACCCCAGATGAACCAGCGGTTATTGCTGAAGAAATTGGCAGCAAAAAAAGCCCAATCAGAATCCTACTGCCCATCCTAATAATCCCACTCATTGCACTAGTGCTCATTTATTTTGCATCTTTTGGCAAGAAGGAGCAGGAGTTGGTCAAGGAAGAAAAGATTATCGAGAAAGCAGAGCAAAGTCTTGACAGGTTCATAAAAGAAGAAGAGGAGTATATAACCTACCAGCTTTCAAAGGGTGACAATGAACATAGCATAACGTATAAACTTGAATCTATTGGCTGGCCAAGGGAACTTATAGATAAAGGAATAAAAAAACTAAAAAAGAAGAACAGGAAGATTGATTTTTTACATATAAAGGGAATTGGCAAGAACCTTAACCTGCACCTGAAGAAGCACTTTGAGGCAAAGAATATTCATCATCAGGACGAAGCTGAACATCACATGATCCATCATGAACATTTCAAGAAGGAGCTGGACCATGACCAGATATATGGTGCCCTGGACAAGCACTATGGGCTTAGGGAAAGCAAAATAGAGAAGGACATGTCAAAATTCATCCAGAAAGAAGCTGAGAAGATGGAGAAACTTGTTGAGCAGGGTAGGGATAAGATGAACCTAAGGTATCAGCTTAATATAACGGGTGTGCCAAGCAAGATAATATCTGCAATCTTTAGGCAGGAGGAGAAGCTTGAGAGAGAGTACGATTTCATCAATAACATCCTTGATTATATCAGGATACAGAAAAAGGCAGGCAGGACTGATTCAATAATACACCAGAAATTGCTTAAGATTGGATGGCCAGATGTTGTCATTGAAAGAGCATTTGAGAAGTTTAATTCTTCCAAGTGATGTGGATAAAAGCTAACAAGCCTAGTACATAGAATAATATTGTTATCCCAAAGAAGATGAACATATAAGCTCCAATAAAAATTTCTAAGTTTTTGAATAGCATCCCAATTGAGTGGATGTAATAGTTGCTAAAGCTGACAAAGAAATGATACACATAAAGTGCAAAGAATAGCTGGACAGCAGCCACTGCAACGAAAATGAGGGTCTTCTTGATTTTTCCAACATAAGATAACAGGAATGCAAGCACGCCAATTGCAATTGAGACTAAAACAGCTGTTCCTGGGTTTGATGCAATTGCTTGTGTTAGTATGTCAACACCAATCAGGTTAGGAACAGTGAGCTTTGTAATTTTAAAGAGCGGAACAAGCAGGAAAGCTGATATTGAAACATAGAATAAGCCTATTAAAATATTGTTGATGTCAAACTCCCTTTTCCTGTATAACACATACCAAATAACTGCAGGTGAAATCAACAGCAGCACAATTCCAATTATATTAAACAGATAGACAAAGGATGTGGTAAATATATTATATGCCAGCTTGTCTTGCAGGAAAAGCGTAATCAGGTGCTGGTGTGTTGCAGGGTTGAGGGCGCTAAAATATAATGGGTCGCGAAGTGTTGTAATGTATGGTACAATGAAGTTTGCCAGGTCTGTGAGCAGGTGCAGCACAAGCATGCCTATAACACCAAGCATGATTGTTGCTTGGGAATAAAAGAGCTTAATGAACCTTTCATAAAAACCTTCTCCAGCATTTCCGATTCTAAATAACAATGAATCTGGTTTCATTCTTCTTACGTGTTTGACAAGGATGAAGATATAGAAGAACAATGCCAGCACAATAATCGGAGCATCAACTGCTATAGCAA
Organism: Candidatus Aminicenantota bacterium; assembly: GCA_017610325.1. Taxonomy (GTDB): domain Archaea; phylum Nanobdellota; class Nanobdellia; order Woesearchaeales; family JAFCCF01; genus JAFCCF01. Next base: position 2,189 of record JAFCCF010000030.1, read on the forward strand.
GCCATTCCATCACCAAATTAAATATTATGACAAAGAATGCTGTGAGCACAAAGAAAATTGTGGCAAACCTTAACAACAGCTTTGAGATCCTCCTTGGCGGCACACCTTCCTCATGCAGAACATGCATGATGCTAGGAGCCCTTATTTCCACTTTCAGTGCAAGGAATATAGAGACAAGGATTAATAGTGTACCACCTATGTAGAATGTGTAGTGCTCAAATGCATTTGCCATTGCACCCTGGTTTGCTGCAAAGAAATTAAAGAGGGGATACAGGAATGATTCAACACCCTTCTCAAGCACCTCTGCATAGGTTGCTATTGTATATGCAATGAAGTTTTTGAAAACAAGGAAAAAATAGGTGATTATTATGATGAAATCCATGGACTTGTTTCTTGTGCCAAAGAATATCTTGGTGAGGTTTGCCTTGTAGAGCAGGTAGCCAAGTAATGTCCATGAGATTATTTTTTTGATATAGTCAAGCTCACCTGGCAGCAGCTCAAGAAAGTCAAATATGTTCAGGATGATTAAAAAGATTAGAATAAACTCCTCAATGCCAACATCAATCTTATAGATTGCCTTCTTGGTGGAATCTCGCATCTTAAATTATTAAGTTCTTACATCCAGGTTTGAGCTGAATAAGCCATTCCTGAAAGCCTTTCCCATGGCAAATGAAGTCTCAGCCATTGCACCTGTAAGTGTATTAAGGAAGCCTTTCTTTTTTTTATATGTCACTAGCTTTGGTGTCTTGTTGATTTGTTCTTCAATATAATCCAGGGCCTCCTGCTTTCCTCCAAGCTCATCAACAAGATTAAGCTCCTTAGCCTGCATCCCAAGGTAGACTGCGCTTGTGCTTATCTCTTCAATTTGCTGCTCATTAAGATTTCTCTTTTCTGCAACATCATTGACAAATTCCTGGTGCAGCAGCCTCATCATCTCATTTAGCATGGCGCGTTCTGAGTCTGTTAATTCGCGGAATGGTGAGCCAACCTCTTTCATATTGCCCATTGCAAACTGTTCATAGGTGATATTATAATTATCAAGAAATCCAGAGAACTGCAGGTATGATGCTGTTACGCCGACTGAACCAGTTAGTGATAACCTGTTTGCAATTACATGGTCAGTTGAGCTTGCAATCCAGTATGCTGCGCTTGCGCCTATCTCCCTTATCCAGGCAACAGTTGGCTTGTCTGTGTTTTCAATTGCTGTGAGAATCTCATCAGTTGCAACTGGCTGTCCACCTGGTGAATTGATTTCAAACATGATTGCCTTAATTGAAGGGTCGCTGTCAGCACGTTCAATCTGTTCAATAATATCTGTGCTCACTGCGACAGTTGGGCCAAAGAAAGCACCAGAACCTTCAGATACAACAAGGCCTTTTACTTGAATCACTGCTGTGTTGCCAATTCCCATTGACACACTGCCAGAGAACAAGGCCATACTTGCTCCGGTAATAATAATCGCAATAAACAATAGAATAAGAATTATCACTCCAATAAATACCCACTTACCAACCCCTCTTTTCTTAGCAGGTTTTTTCATTCTTGGATTTCAACCTGTTTTGCCAGTGCCTGTCCTGGCATGCCCTTTTCAAAGAGCACTTTCACAGCACCCTTATTGCCGTGCGGTCCAGTTATCTTACCTTTAATTTCCTTTGGCTCTTTGGCATCTGTCTTAAACACAACAGCTTTGCCAACCAGCTCACGAGCTTTCTTAGAATCATTAATCCCATTGACTAGAACAACCATCTGGTTGTCTGTTTGGTGATGTCTTCCTCGCCTAAAACTTGAGATGACTCCTTTCATGGAAAATTGGAGTTATCGCGTGTATTTAAATCTTTTGAAAATACCAAATTATTTGGATAAGGCAGAAGAACTTTTGGAGAAGCAATTTTTATCGTAGTTTTCTTTTCTTGAAATAAATAATGTAAAACATAAGCACACCCATTGCCAGCAAAACTGCCCCTAGGATTATATCTGCTCGCCAGAGGCTTAATAACCCAAGAGCAACTAAAGCAGGGCCTGCAATCTTCCACCAAAATCTAACCTGGAAACTACCATCTGATGTGTCGACCAGCTCAGACTTGTCTTTCTTAATATTTCTCAGATGTTTCTTATCAACTTCGTCTTTAAAATCCTTCAGTTCCGAAATTGCAACTTCTGGAAAGACAAACCCAGAATGTCCACATTTCTTGCATATATAGTTTTGAGGTAGCACGCCCATCTGTTGCAGCGTTGACTTGTCAGGCACGATATCAATTGATTTGCACTTGGGACATATCTTCAAATATTTTTCCTTCTTTGCTCTCTTTAGCATGATGCCTCCTACAATTTTAGAATATTTAAGGTTTTTGTTTACCCATTTTAAAAAGATTTTTATATTTGATTTACTTACCTAATACCAGGGCGAAAGATGCTTCTAGAAAGTCAGATATTTAGAGAACTAAACCATTACCTTAGCAAGCATAGGGTAGCTCTGAGTCTTGAAGGTCTTCGGAAGATGAGTGAAGAATTTCTCTATGCAGCAGCACTTTTTAAGAAGGATGAAAAAGGGCAGGTTTACAGTACTGAAGGGGACCTGAATAAATTCCTGTTCTTGTACGGAAAATCATTGCCTGAGTCTGCAGTAGAAAGGGGCTATGGTTATAATATCACAGAAGACGATGCAAAAAGATATGAGAATCAGGAAAGTATCTTTAACACAGCTCATACCATGCTTGAAAAGCAACGTAAAAAAAGGCATAAGTTTGAGCTTGACCATTCTAACAATATGGTGATGGACTATGAATTCATAGACAGATTAAATAATCTCTTAAAAAGTGAAAATTATAAAATCGACATGGAAGGTTTGAGAGCTTTGGTGGATAATGTAGGTAATATTAGAGGAGCATGTGTTGCCAAGGAAGAAGGTGGTGTCACATACTTCATCAAGAGCCAGTTAGAGATATTAATGGAAAAACACCAGAAAGCAATTATTAAAACATGCATAGAAAAGGGATATGCTCGTCCAATTGGCGATGAAGCCTCCCAAAACAAATGAAAAAGTATATAAACCCCACATTATTTCTTCCTTAATACCAGTGACTGATGAAGGCTTCGGCCTGAGAGAGGTAAATAAGTTCTATTTACCTTAATAGTAATAATATAGTACAAATTGGAGGATAAAAATGGCAGACTCGATTTCAAAGGAATTGGCTGACAAGGTATTTGAGGCTATTGAGGTTGCAAAGGCAACTGGTAAGATTAGGAAAGGAACCAATGAGGCTACAAAGGCTATTGAAAAAGGACAGGCAAAGCTAGTGGTTGTTGCAGAAGATGTAAATCCGCCAGAGATTATAATGCATCTGCCTCTGCTTGCAAAGGAAAAAGGAATTGCATGCGCAACAGTAGGCAATAAAGAAGAGTTGGGAGCAGCTGCAGGATTAGAAGTTGGAACAAGCAGTGTTGCAATTATCCAACCAGGTGATGCAACTAAGCTATTAAAGCAGATATCAGAAGGCCTAGGCAAGAAATAAAATGGTTACAAAAAATAATGAGTTTTTGGAACCCCAAAAATCACGAGGTGATTTTTGATGGTAGAAAAAAAGATGACAAGAGAGCCTGGCAAGGGCAAGGAAGAAGGCAAGAAAGCTGCAATCAGATTTTCAGAAGCATGGCCTGCAAGGGTTGAAGAGATAATCGGTCCAACCGGTACACAAGGAGAAGCTTCCCAGGTAAGGTGCAAAATCCTTGAAGGAAGGGACCAGAACAAGGTTATGAGGAGAAACGTCAAAGGTCCTGTAAGGGTTGGTGATATACTGATGCTCAGAGAGACAGAGATTGAGGCAAAACAAATTTCAAAAGGTGGCAGAGGAACTGTATAAAAATGGCACGATGCAATTTTTGTGGTGAAACCCTAAGGAAAGGGACAGGCAAGATGTATGTAAAGACAGACGGAAAAATATTTCATTTTTGTACAATGAAGTGCGAGAAAAATATGCTTAAGCTGAAGAGAAAACCAAGGCATGTGAGATGGACCGCTGAGGCAAGGAAAGAAAAAGAAGGTGCTTAAAATGATTGAACAAAGCTTGGTATTAATAAAACCGGACGGAGTCCAGCGCGGCCTCATTGGAGAGGTCATCAAAAGATTTGAGAATGTCGGCCTGAAGATAGTTGGCATGAAGATGCAGCGGGTTGACAAGAAGTTTGCAGAAAGGCATTATCCAAAAAGATTGATTCCAATCCTTGGCGGGAAGACACTAGCTGACTGGGAAGACCTTGGAATCAAAACAACAAAGGGGAAGGAAGAGCTTGGAAAACAGGCATGGAATGACCTGATAAAGTTTACAACAGAAGGGCCAATCCTTGCATTTGTGCTTGAGGGAGTGCATGCAGTCCAGATTGTGAGAAAGATGGTGGGTCATACCTCACCCCATAAAGCTGACCCTGGCACAATCAGGGGAGATTATAGTCCAATCAGTATGGGTTACGCAACTGTGAGAAAGTTTGGAGGGAGAAATCTAATCCATGCCTCAGGAACTGTTGAAGAGGCAAAGGCAGAGGTGAAACTCTGGTTCAAGCCAGGGGAACTGCACACATACAAAACAGTGCATGAAACTCATACCAGGTAGGTGATTTAGAAATGGCAGAGAAGATGGTTGATAAGGTTACAAGATTAATGAAAAGCCCAGAGCAGATTAGAAACATTGGCATAGTTGCGCATATTGACCATGGAAAGACAACATTATCAGATAACCTGCTTGCAGGAGCTGGCATGATGTCAGAGAATCTTGCTGGAAAAGCCTGTGTGCTTGACTTTCATGAAGATGAGCAGAATAGGGGTATCACAATTGACACAGCAGCTGTATCTATGGTACACACGCTTGGAGAAAAGGAGTTCTTAATTAATCTACTCGATACGCCAGGGCACATTGATTTTAGTGGTGACGTTACCAGGGCAATGAGGGCTGTGGATGGTTCTGTTGTGCTGGTTGATGCTGTTGAGGGCTGCATGCCGCAGACAGAGACAGTGCTAAGACAGTCTCTTAAAGAGCGGGTCAAGCCAATTCTATTTATCAATAAGGTTGACAGGCTGATTAAGGAGATTAAGCTTACTCCTGAAAAAATGCAGGAGAGGTTTATTGCTATTATTAATAGTATCAACAAGCTGATTAAGGATATTGCACCACCTGAATTCAAGGAAAAGTGGCAGGTTAATGTCATGGATGGTTCTGTTTGCTTTGGTTCAGGTTTCCATAACTGGGCACTTTCAATGAAATGGATGAAAGAACATAATATCAGTTTCAAGGATATTATTGATGCTTACGAAAATGATAATTACAAGATACTTAAGGACAAAGCACCAGTGCACATAGTAATGCTTAATTCTGTTATTGAACACTTGCCAAACCCAAAAGAGGCGCAGAAATACAGGATTCCAAAGCTCTGGCATGGTGACATGGAGTGTGAGCTGGGAAAATCGCTTCTTAACTGCGACCCAAGCGGACCATTAGCATTTGTGGTCACAAAGATTGTTGTTGACCCGCAGGCTGGCGAGATTAGCGCAGGAAGATTGTTCAGCGGAACTATGAAGAAAGGAATGCCAGCTTACCTTAACATGGCAAAGCAAGGACTGAGAGTGCAACAGATCTTCATATATAATGGGGCAAAGCGTGAGATAGTTGACAATGTACCAGCTGGTAACTTTATTGGTGTTGCTGGACTTAAGTCAATGTCAGGCGAAACAGTTACTGAGCAAGAAGATGAGCCATTTGAGCAGATTAAGCACATATTTGAGCCTGTTATAACAAAGGCAATTGAGGCTAAGAAACCAAGCGACCTTCCAAAGCTGATTGAGGTTTTGAGAAGGGTTGTGAAGGAAGATCCAACAATTAAGATTGAGATTAATGAGGAGACCGGCGAACATCTTATGAGTGGCATGGGTGAACTACACCTTGAAGTTATTGAGAACAGGATTAAAAGTGAGAAAGGCGTAGAGGTTCAGACATCACCTCCAGTTGTTGTTTACAGGGAGACATGCACAAAGCCCACTCCTGGTCCTGTTGAAGGTAAATCACCAAACAAGCACAACAAATTCTATTTTACTATTGAGCCGCTAACAGATGAGCTGAGGAAAGGCATAAAGGATGGCGAGCTTCCTGAGATGAGGATTAAGAAAAAGGACCTTGTACTTAGGGACAAGTTTGTGGATTATGGCATGGACAGCAAAGAAGCAGTAAAAGTCAAGGACATCTACAAAGGCAACATGCTTGTTGACATGACCAGAGGCATTGTGCATATTGGGGAAATCATGGAAATGGTGCTTGATATGTTTGAGGATGTCATGAATGCAGGTCCAATTGCAAGAGAGCCATGCTTTGGCCTCAGGATTAATTTCATAGATTGTAAGCTTCATGAAGATGCTATTCATAGAGGACCAGCACAGGTTTATCCAGCTGTTAGAAACAGCATAAGGATAGCTATGATGGAGAGTAAGTCATTAGTATATGAGCCAGTACAGACACAACGGTTTGAGGCACCAGAGGAATTCATGGGAGAACTTAGCAAACTTGTCTCAAACAAGAGAGGACAGCTCCTGGATATGCAACAAGAATCTGGGCAGGTTATTGTTATTGCCAAGCTTCCAGTTGCAGAGATGTTTGGCCTGAGCAGTGAGCTGAGAAGCGCCACTAACGGAAGAGGAATTTTCTCACTCGTGGACCAGACATTTGAGAGGCTGCCAGATGAGCTGCAGCAGAAGGTTATTAAACAGATTAGAGAGAGAAAAGGGCTTGTTGTTGATGATATGGGAATCGCAAAACAGAGCAGATAACGAGGGAAAAACCACAGTAAAAACCAGAACATTTAACAAGCATCCTTATCAGGAACAAGTTCCTGGAACCCCCCTAGGGTATCAGGCTGCACCGGGATCGTGCGGCACTCAGCCAAAGCTGAGACCCCACCAACAATAAAAAACCAGAACATTTATAAATGGTGAGAAATTCCAGATTCCCACCTAATTCCCTTATTTTAGGGGGGATTTACAACCAAACACTAATGAAAAATCGATTGGAGGATAAAAAATGGCAAAAGAAAAAACACACATAAACCTTGTGTTCATAGGACATGTTGACCATGGTAAATCTACTACAGTAGGGAGGCTGCTTTTTGACAGTGGAAACATTGACGAGCAGCAGCTGAGGAAGCTTAAAGAAAAAGCTGAAGAGCTTGGCAAGGGCGGATTTGAGTTCGCATTTATTATGGACAACTTGAAGGAAGAGCGAGAGAGAGGAGTCACAATCGACCTTGCTCACAAGAAGTTCGAGACTGACAAATATTATTTCACAATAATCGACGCTCCAGGCCATAAGGACTTTATCAAGAATATGATTACAGGAACAAGCCAGGCAGATGCTGCTGTGCTTTGTGTTGCTGCTAATGACGGTGTCATGGCACAGACAAAAGAGCACGTATTTCTGGCAAGGACACTTGGAGTTGATCAGTTAATTATTGCTGTCAATAAGATGGATATGAAGGATTATGACCAGAAGGTCTTTGAGAAGATTAAGGAGGATGTTAGCAACCTCATCAAGACAGTTGGTTATAAGCCTGAAGAGGTCCAGTTTGTTCCAATCGCAGCTCTTCCAGGTGATAATGTTTTCAAAGGTACAGACAAGCTTGGATGGTTTAAGGATGGAACACTTCTTGATGCTATCAATAAGCTTAAAGAGCCAGAGAAACCAACAAACCTTCCACTTAGGCTACCAATCCAGGATGTGTATAATATCACAGGAATTGGTGTTGTGCCAGTTGGAAGAGTCGAGACAGGAGTAATGAAGGTTGGTGACAAGGTTACATTTGTTCCAGGAAGAGAAGGCAAGGGCGTCTCAGGAGAGGTTAAGACCATAGAGATGCACCATGAGCAGATGAAGCAGGCAGTACCTGGAGATAATGTTGGATTTAACGTAAGGGGCATTGGAAAAAAGGACATTGCAAGGGGCGATGTGCTTGGACACAGTGATAATGTTCCAACAATTGCAACTGAGTTCACTGCACAGCTTGTTGTGCTGAACCACCCAACTGTGCTGACAGTCGGATACACACCAGTATTCCACATACACACAGCACAGATTGCATGCCAGATTATTGCAATTGAAAAGCAGCTTAACCCCGCTACAGGTGAGGTCGTGAAGGAGAACCCTGACTTTATCAAGAATGGCGACGCTGCAATTGTTAAGATTAAGCCAACAAGTGCATTGGTCATTGAGAGACAAAAAGAAATACCACATATGTCAAGGTTTGCTATCAGGGATTCTGGACAGACCGTGGCTGCAGGTATGTGTATTGACCTGGTCAAGAAAGAAGGCTAAAATGCCTTTTATTTTTTCCCTTTTTTTAAAGGGATCATGGTGACCTTTGGCTTATCATGAAACAAACCCCTTAAAGAGACAAAATGCAGAAAGCGAGAATAAAACTAGCAAGCACCGACATCAAAAAGGTCAACGAGACATGTCAGCGAATACAAGAGATCGCAGAGAAGACAGGCGTAGATATGAGGGGTCCTATTCCTTTACCTACTAAAAGACTTAAATTAACCACTAGAAAAAGCCCTGATGGTGAGGGCAAGGCTTCTTGGGAACGTTATGAGATGCGTGTCCACAAAAGACTTATAGACATGGGAATCGACGAGAGAGCTTTAAGGCTCGTAATGAGAGTTAGAATCCCAGAAGGTTTGAACATAGAAATAGAAATGATTGATACTTAACTTAATTCTGACCGAAGGGAAGTTGTTTTGTCCAAGCTTTTTCAAAAAGGTTGATTGCAAATGATTGATACTTAACTTAATTCTAACCGAAGGGAAGTTGTTTTGTCCAAGCTTTTTCAAAAAGGTT
>JAFCCF010000074.1 GCA_017610325.1 Candidatus Aminicenantota bacterium
TCTCGCACACTGTAGTGGATCAAGAGCACTCGCACCCTGGAAAAAATAAACCATAAATTCAGGTGAATCATCATCAAGATCCTCGTTTTTTACAAGCACTTCCCTGACTAAATCATCTGCCCTGAGTCCTTCGATGCCTAACTCTGCTAATTTTTTAGTAATCTGATCTAAAGAATAAGCTTCATCTTTACCGAATAAATTTGCTACTCTTGTGTCTACTCTTAACCTTACCTTACCTTCGCCTGACGATGGCATTTCTGCCTTTATAAATTTTGATTTTAGGGCTTTTTCCAGTTCTCTCTTGTCAAAGAATCTTGTATAGCCTTCTCCAACTGTTTTTTGTTTGGCCTCTTCGGGTTCATAGTCCTCGTCTTCTGTTTCATATACTCCGCATTCCTGTTCTCCAGTCCAGGCATCTCTCATTTCAGCTGCTGACTCGAATCTTTTTTCTGCTATGTCAAGCGCTGTTCTGAAGAATAACCCATAATCAAGTTCAAGGTTTTCGTTTGTGTTTGTAGGGTTTGGGCTTGTTCCGAATATGTTTGTTCCTGAAAGCATTTCAAACAATACAACAGCTGCTGAATACAAGTCTCCGCTTTTGTCAGCAGGCTGTCCTGCATTTCTTTCAGGCGACCTGTACCTGCTTGCCTTGATATTATATCCTTCTTCTGTGTTAACACTCATAACACTCACAGCAAGGCTTTTGTCATCTTTCTTTTCTGCTTTTTCTTCAGAAAGGTTAAAGTCAGTAATGATAATTTTCTTCTCGCCATTGCCGCCAACAAGGATATTGAATTTGTTTATATCTCCGTGCACAACATTTTTTCCATGCATGTATTCAATTGCGCCAAAAATCTGTTCAGCATATTCATTTACCTGTTCTTCTGTTAAAGGGCCGTTTGTAAGCTCTTCTTCAAGAGTCATGTCAGCAAGCTCTTCTACAACAAAAGGCACAGCTCTTTTTAAATCAGCATCCAGTATCTTTGAAATATTAGGATGGTCAAGCGAATCAATGAAATCCTTGTGTTTCTCCAATTCATCGCTAAATCCTTCTTTGGGAATCTTGATTGCGCGCATGTTCTTTCTTGTCGGCTCCATATCTCTGCAATGCCCCTTAAGCACATAGAACATGCTTCCTTCTGCAATTACCCCAGTTAATCTAAATCCTGCAAATTCAACTTCTTTATCTTCATTTAAGTAAGAAACAATAGATTCAGCAGAATCATTTTCAATGATGGTATCCTGCTGTGGAGCGTCTATGCTTTTAGGCACAACAACTGGTGCTTCATCAACTGCCTCTTCAAGTGTTTTTGGAGCTTCATCTGGTGTTGGCTTTTCTGGAGCTTCTTCATCTCCTTCTTCAACAACTCCCCCAGAGTTGGTTTTAGGACGCTCTATTTGTTCTTCCATTTTGCGGAATCTATGAGAATAAGTAGAGTATAGTTGCTTATAAAGATTAGGTAAAGAAAAAGATAAAAAAATAAAATATTTATTTAATCAACACAGCAGATGTATGGTGTCTTAAAACCAGGCACTTCGCCTATGCTTACTTCTCCAGCTCGGCATCCCATTTCTTCATTCCTTGGGGTTCCTCCCTCTGCATAACAAAGGTCTGGATATAGGGTCTGTGTTGTTTTACGTTCTGGTACTGGTGGAGTTGTATCGTCAACGTCTGTGTCGGCTGCGCCTGTATCGTCAGCGCCTGTATCTGCCGGCTCTACTACTCCTTCATCCTGTGCACCACCATACTTTCGATATCCTACCACTATAATTACTAGGATAATCAAAAGAACGACGTATTTTACATTATTGTTCTTTTTAGCCATATTATCACCTTTATAGTTTTACTATAATAATAGTACTCTAAATATTGCCTTGGCACTATGACTATATAAGTTTTTCTAACATTCGCCTTCTGTCCAGTACTCGACCTTGTCATCTAAGCATGTATGACAGCTGTTGGAGTATGTGTCTGTTCCCTGTCCGTTTGCAAACCATCCGCACACAGGCTCATATACAGCTATGCACATGTCTCCTTCCCTTGATTCCGGAGTGCAGTATGTCTTTTGCACCAACCCTTCTTCAATACAGCAGACATAAGGAACCTTGAATCCCATGACATTTGCTATCATTTCCTCTCCTTCAGCGCATCCTTCTGAAAGCTTTACTGGAGTTGCTTCCATTTCATAGCAGTTTCCTGGATACAAATCAGGAAGATTATCCGGACATGGCTCTTCCCAGAACCTCTGGCATAACTGCGTCATTTCGCACCACTGGTATCCTGCAGAGCCAATGCATCCGTGCTCATCCTTGTCACCGCCGACAATTGGTTCATCAGGCTCATCAGGAGCTGTAACTACCTCAGTAAATGTCTGGCCGTTAGCCCTGCACTGCCTTGGATAAGATTCCATCGCAGGATTTCCTGCTGCAATGCATTCCTCAAAACTAGTTATTGGCTCTTCAACTTGAGCGCATCCAGCTGCCAAAAGTAGAAAGACAATGAAAAAAAATATTTTGCTCATTTTTTGCTGCAAGGACATACAGGCATTAACAAAAGCAGAAGCCCTTTAATTCCTATGATGCCTCCTACAAATGTTCCCCAGTCAAACCATGCATACTTGGCATTCAATACAATAAGAATACCTAATACCAATAGCTTTGCTCCCATGCACTGTGGTGTGCATCCGTGGGGACCGCATACGTTTTTCTTTGCCATTTTTTCACCTCGATATATTCAATATGATTCTATAAATAACATAAACCCAGCTCATGATTCCGTGGACAATTGCCCAGAAGATAGAGCTGTTTTGAGTGTAAGAAAGCACCATAGCCAATGCAGAGCCGAATGAAACTCCGGTCTTGACAGGCTTGTACCACTGCCAGCCTCTTACCTTTGACCATCCCCTGCCTTCTCCAGGCTTGACTACTCTGGCTTTTACTCTCATAAGAAGCTTAATTCAACTATTGTTATAAAAACTTTTCTAGAATTGGCAATTTGGGATTAATAAAGCAAACAGAAACATTAATAAATGAAAACTTCTGAATCCACGTATATTAACAGTAAAAGAGGTTATGCCAATGAACAAAAAAAATTTATACCTAAAACCATACTTATTTTCTATCATATTGCTTGCTGTTTGTGCGTTTGCCTTGACA
>JAFCCF010000075.1 GCA_017610325.1 Candidatus Aminicenantota bacterium
CGCTTTAGTTAATTAGTTTTTTTTTTTTGTTTATTATAAATGAATATGGGTTAATAACTTGTGTTCTTACAATATCATCTATACCCCTGTTAATATTTTCTGGCAGGGTAATACCCCTCTAATTTCCTATCCTGATAATCTTCCTCTCTTTGTTGGCAGATATAATCTGTATTTTGATAAGCCCGCAGTAATGTATCCAAGTCAGCTTATAGAATTCGTCAGTCAGTGACTGACCAATCAAAGGAGCAAAGGAGCCCTTATCTGAACTCAGGGAGCAGCTTTTTCATCTCAAGCATAAACTGTCTCGCCCTTTTCAGGGAAGTCTTTGCCTTCTGCTCCTGGACTGTCTCAGTCATATCATACTGGAACCTTGACCTTTTTGTCAGCTCCAGCTCGTAAAAGGTAACCAGCTCCTCTGACCTGACTGAAGCAATATCCAAAGCATCCTCTTTTGCATTTTCATACTCTTCAAGCAGGCCTTTCCTAAGCTTATCCATTACCAGGACAATCAGAGAGTCATTGGTGACTTTGTGGGCGATTTTATCGCCTGTTTTATAACCAAGCTCAAGCAGGACTGCATTTGCAATGTAGAACATCGAATAGTAGGAGGTGACAACAACCCAGATGTAAGGCTTTAGTGCGCTGGTTATGCATTCTTCTGCAAGGCCCAATGACAGCTCAGCATTTTTAATGTACATTGCTTTTGCTGTTTCGTTCTTCTCTTTTTTGATTAGCGCGTCCTGCAAATATTGGGCAAAGTTCTGCTGGGCCTGCTTTTTCCTTTCTGCATCTATCATTCATAACATTTCATAATAAGCCTCTGTGCCGTAAAGGATTACATTGTTTTTCAAAGCTTCCTGGCCTACATTGGATTCCTTTGCATTAACCATTGCAGCAAACTGGCTTTCTGAAAATACCAGGGGATGCAAAGGCAGAGGCATTGACCTTGCAATGCGATGAACCACCTTCTCAAACAGCTCTTCGCCTCCATTGGGACATATGAACATTAAATCAATGTCTGAATTTCTTGTTTGTGCTTTCTTTGCATATGAGCCGAAAAGCAGCAAAACATATAGCTTTGATTTTAATGCCCTTTTGAAGCTGCTGAACATGACTGCAAGGTTTTTATTAGTTAAAACCTCTTTTCTGCGTTTAAATTCAGCCTCAAAAACAAGGGGATGAGCCCTTGCATCAAGTTTAACCCTGCTTGAGTGCCCGAATCTTTCAATTTTTACCAGTGCTGCATTTTCCAGCCTTTTTATTATGGAATAAACATTCTTGTAATCCATCTTCATGGATTTAGATACCTTAAGGATGTTTAATTCTTCATTTTTGTTTTCAATTAGGAATTTGATGAGGGTTGATTCTTTGTTTCTCATGTTAATATCACCATAATATTATGGTAATAATACCTTATATATAACTGTTTCTACTGTATTTGCACTGAAGTAAGACACTTTATAAACCTCACGCCCCCTTGTCCAGTGTCCAGTGGGTAGTTGAGGGCAGATTTCTCGACGATAAAAACCTGGATAAATTACGGAATGTCCAGTGATTTTGTCCGGATAGATCCAAGACTGGTCGCTTTAGACAAATATATAAACAAAAACAGATTTATTATGCTCAAAAATGTCGCAAGACATTTTTGGCATGCTAGAAATCCTCAGTAAGAAACTGCGCACTTTAGTGTGCGGAGTAACTAAGGATTTCTATCATTTTAGGGGCGATTGAATTTAGCACAACAAAACTCTTAACAGAAGTGATTGGATTCTTATTAGCAATTACAGTCTTCTTTACTTTATTATTCTTTATTTTTCTGAAACATGTTAGTGGCTTGTATTATTGGCATGTTATCTTGACTGCGCTTTTTTTGTATCTGATTTATTTGGTTTACAAGTTAATCATGCCCAATGAAAGCAAGGGGTTTGCAAACGGATTCAAGGGTTTTGGGCAGATTATAACCAATATCATCAACTTTGTGCTTTTATGCATCGTATATTTCATTGGTGTTGGCATCACTTCAATCATTGTAAAAATATCTGGAAAACATTTCCTAGATATGAAAACAAAAAAATATTCTTACTGGGTTAAGCTTAACCTAAGCAAGAAAAAGTTTGAGGATTATTACAGGCAGTTTTGAGGCTAAAATGTACATACTGGGCATATCTTGTTATTACCATGATGCAAGTGCTGCATTGATTAAAAATGGGCAATTAATAGCTGCAGCTGAAGAAGAACGCTTCACAAGGAAAAAGCATGAGGCAGGTTTTCCAGTAAATGCAGCAAAATATTGTCTAAAACAAGCAGGAATTACAATAAAAGAAATTGATTATGTTGGTTTTTATGAAAAACCCCTGCTCAAGTTTGAGAGGGTGCTGAATCAGCACCTTGAGTCATTCCCAAAATCATTCTGGACATTCTATAAGACAGTTCCTTCTTGGATAAATGAAAAACTCAGAATTCCAAGTATCTTGAAAAAAAAGCTGAAGTATAAAGGAGACATCTTGTTTATTGAACACCATCTTGCTCATGCAGCAAGTGCTTATCTTGTGTCACCATTTAAGGAAGCTGCAATCTTTACAATAGATGGTGTTGGAGAGTGGACAACAGCTTCATATGGTTATGCGAAAGCAAACACCATCAAGCTTCACAAGGAAATAAGATTTCCAAACTCACTTGGCCTTCTTTACAGCACAACCACAGCATATCTTGGCTTTAAGGTTAACAATGATGAATACAAGGTCATGGGGCTTGCATCTTATGGCAAGCCAACTTATTATAATAAATTCAAGAAGATAATTGATATCAAAGATGATGGCAGCTTCCAGCTTGACATGAGCTATTTTACATATCTCCACAAGATGCGCATGCCAAGCAGGAAATTCATCAAAGAATTTGGTCCAGCAAGAAAGCCAGAGTCAAAGATGCAGAAAAAGTATGCTAATATTGCAGCATCACTGCAAAAAATAACTGAAGAGGTTATCATCAAGATATTGAAGCACGTGTACAAGGAAACAAAGTGCAAAAACCTCTGCATGGCAGGTGGGGTTGCCCTTAATAGTGTTGCAAATGGCAAGATTCTGAAAAATACACCCTTCAAGAACATATTCATACAGCCAGCTGCAAGTGA
>JAFCCF010000031.1 GCA_017610325.1 Candidatus Aminicenantota bacterium
TGGTTTGCCGAGCGAAGCGAGCGCAACTAGCTTGACTTTGTCAAGCGTGGGTCATTTGTCAGAAACTTATGGTTTCTGAGCACTCAGAAATCTTTGATTTCTGTTGTTTCTCCTTCCCTCGCCAGATGCGGGAAGAGATAAATGAGCTGAGAGCAGCCAGCGACAGGGCTTAACTTTACATCGAATAATTTATATACCACGATGGCACTACCTAGTGTATGGTGAGATATGCTATTGTTTGTAATCCACACGCTGGCCCAAAGGGTCTGCTGGAGAAAAAACGTATTCTAGATAAGGTTGCAGCTATGCTTGGCTGTGAATATTATGGATTAGATACAAGGTCAGCTGAAGAGTTTAGAGAATGTATTAAAAAACATAGTAAAGACTGCGATGTGCTTGTTGTTGCTGGAGGTGACGGCACATTCCTGGATGCAATTAACCATGTTGAGTCTGATCAGGTGCTGGCATACTTACCACTTGGCTCTGGTAATGTGCTTAGGTACAACCTGAAGTTGCCAAGGTCTATTATAAAGAATACAGAGAAGATAAAAAAAGGAAGAGTACGCTATTTTGACACGATATTGTGTGACGGCAAAATGAGAGCCATGTTTGCAAACCTTGGACTGGGTGCGCGCGTAATGAATGAGAGGCACAAGTACATTGAAAATAAGAGAAAAGCACTTAAGGGTTTCAGTGGATATGCAATAGCAGTTGCAAAGTCCCTGATTAACAAAAGGGGAAGGGCAGATGCAGAGGTTGAGATTGACGGAGAGATTATCAGCATTCCAAATATGCTGATGCTAACAGTCACAAAACTTGGTAACTTTGCACATGGTGTAAAGATTGTGCCAAAGGCAAAGCTTGATGATGGCCTGATACATCTAATGTCTTCTTCTCATCTGATAATCGAAGCGGCCTATGGATATACCAAATCACATTTTGTTAAGAACAAGATGGGCCTGCACAGGGCAGGCAAAAAAATAGTTGTCAGAACCAACAGAGACCAGATACTATCAATAAATGGAACACCTGAGAGGATTGGAAAGGAGTTCAAGTTTGAGGTACTACCTGGTGCATTGAAGTTAATTTGTTAGAAAACTTTTAAATACTACTCCAGCTTTCTCCTGAACAGAATGACTGACATATATTCATATCTTAAAGAGATTTTCCTGAAGGAAAATGATTCTTTTGAAGACATACTTGGTCAGGACAGCATAAAGCTGCAGCTGAAGTCAGCTCTGATTTCAAAGCGGCATATAATCATTGTTGGTGCGCCTGGCATTGGAAAGACAACACTGGCAAAGAATCTTGCAAAGCTGCTACCAGATGCTATCGTGAATGACTGCGGCTTTAACTGCAACCCAAAAGAACCTATGTGTCCTATTTGCAAGGCAGGTAAGCCAAAGACAAAGAAGATTGGTGCAAGCCAGCGCTTTGTAAGGATACAGGGAAGTCCTGACCTGACTGCTGAAGACTTGATTGGGGATATTGACCCAATCAAGGCACTGAAATTCGGGCCGCTTAGCATTGAGGCATTCTCACCTGGCAAGATATTCAAGGCAAACAACGGTGTTTTGTTCTTTGACGAGGTTAACCGCTGCCCAGAAAAGCTCCAGAATGCACTGCTACAGGTACTGGAAGAAGGAAAAGCTACAATCGGCAGCTATGCAGTTGACCTGCCTGCTAATTTTATTTTTATTGGCACAATGAATCCGCAGGATTCAAGCACAGAGAAGCTATCAGATGTTTTCATGGACAGGTTTGATATAATTTACATGACCTATCCTGAGAGTGAGGAAGTTGAAGAGAAGATTGTCAGCAAGAACAGCAGCGAGATTGAAGCTGAGTTTCCAAACAAGCTGTACACGCTTGCTGTTTCGTTTGTCAGGCTGCTGAGGCAGGACAAGAACCTTGAGAAAAAGCCAAGCGTAAGGGCATCAATTGGCCTGGTTGAGAGGGCAAAGGCAAATTGTTATCTCAGAAAGGGAAAACAGGTTAGCCTGGACGATATCAAAGATGCTGTTATATCTGTGCTGAGCCACAGGATAAAGCTAAAGCCATCCTTCAAATACATCAAGAGCCCAAAGGAGTATATCTCTGAGGAGTTTACTAATTTCTGCAAGAGGAGTTCTGGCATAAGTGATGGTGAGGCTCCCTGAGTCTAGTGTTGATGTAAAAGACAGAGAAAAGATTGATGAACTGCAGGGAAGGCTTGCATTTAATGATGTAGATGACAAGCTGATGCACTCTGTATTGGATAATGACAAGGATACAATAGACAAGGGAAAGATAATCTCAGAGAGCTTTAACCAGGGAATCTCAAGTTTTAACCCAGACATTCTTTTTGAGCAGCTTGTTAAGAACTATAAACTGACAAAGGAGCTCTATGGCAAGACCCTAATCAGACAGCTTACAACATACTCGCCAGGCTATGTTGAGAAGAACATCAACATACCTGAATTCAGGAAGGTTCTCAAAGAAAAAATATGGGAGAACATCAACATGTTAAAGGAAGATGACCTGATTAGCAAGCAGGGTGCAATAACTGACAAGGGCATTGAGCTTGCATCGTTGATTATGTACACTGAGGAGCTTGATAATATCATGCCCAAGGGTGTTCTTGGAGAGGCTGTGCACAAGGAAAATTTCATATATGGTGACAGGGATGAGGCGCGCAGCTATAAGCAGGGTGACAGGTACAGGGATATTGCTTTGAGAAAGTCTGTCAAAATTGCTATACGAAGGAGCCATTCTAAGCTATTGAAAAATGACCTAAGGGTCTTCACAAGGCAGGCAAAAGGAAAAATTAACCTTATCTATGCATTGGATGCCTCTGGCAGCATGCGCGGCAGAAAAGTTGAAGTGTGCAAAAAAGCAGGTGTTGCACTTGCCTACAAGGCAATTGACAAAAAAGATGCAGTGGGCTTGATTGTGTTTGGAACAGATATCAGGTCAGCTGTTGAGCCATGCGAGGATTTTACCAGGCTGATTAAAGAGATTACAAGTATCAAGGCAGGTCATCAGACAAACATTCCAAAGACAATCCAGAAAGCTGTTGAGCTGTTTCCAGATGATGATACCACAAAGCACCTGATATTACTGACAGATGCAATGCCAACCACAGGAAAAGAGCCTGAGAAAGAGACAATTGAGGCTACGAGCGCAGCAAGGAGTAATGATATAACCATCAGCGTGATAGGTATTGACCTTAACAGGAGTGGCAAGAAGCTGGCTGAGAAAATCGTTGAAATTGGTGAGGGCAGGCTATACATAGTAAAAGACCTAGAACAGATTGACAAGATTGTCCTCGAGGACTACTATAGCATAGTCTAAAAGCAAAGCTTTAAAAACTCCAAGTGTTTCCACCCTCTTATTACTTAAAACCATCACAAGAAGTATAGAGCGTTTAGTTATTGCTGATTTAGTGCTTTTTTAGTCTCTTCTTCTAATTGGATTTTGAGTTATTAGTGCAGGAGGTAATACAAATGGCAGACGAAACATTACAAGGAACAGTGAAGTTTTTCAACGCAATGAGAAGCTTCGGGTTTATTAGCGGCGATGACGGAAAAGAATACTTTGTCCATATAAGCGGCGTCAAAGACGGCGGTGAGCTTAAGGAAGGAGATAAGGTTTCTTTTAAAGTGACTCAAGGAGACAGAGGCCCAAAAGCTGAAGACGTTGAAAGAGTAACAGAGTAAGAGACTAATAATGACTGATACAGTCAAAGACATCAGCACTGTGAAGGTTGAGTACACTGGTAAGCTTGAAGATGGTACTGTGTTTGACAAAACACAGGACAAGCCACTTGAGTTTGAGATGGGCAAAAAAATGCTTTTGCCTGCATTCGAGGAAGCTGTTAAGGGAATGAAGCTTAATGAGTCAAAAACTTTTAAGCTTACACCTGAGAATGGTTATGGCGAAAGAGTGGAAGACCTTGTTAAAGAGGTTCCAAAAGAAGCTTTACCAAAAGAACCTGAGGTTAAAAAAGGCATGATGCTTGCGATACAGGCACCTGACGGAAGAAAGATTCCAGCAGTGATTACCGAAGTCGGGGACAAGACAGTCAAACTTGACCTGAACCATCCGCTTGCAGGAAAAGCTCTTAACTTTGAGATAAAGGTTGTTGATATAAAATAATTTTTTTCTTTTTTCTAAACCTTTAAATACAACCTCTTCACTTTTTCTTCTTATGAAGATACTTATATTTACTGATACGCACGGAAGTGTCAGTGCAATAAAACGGGTCAAGAAAGCTGCAAAAAAGGAAAAGCCAGACCTGATTCTTTGCGGCGGTGACCTGACTATATTTGGGCAGGACTTTAACAAGCTCATGGATGAGCTTGATAAGATTGGCCAGGAAGTTCTGATGATTCACGGTAATCATGAGACTGCTGCAGAGATGCGGAACGCCTGCAAAAAAACAAAGAATATCACATGTTTTAGTGCAAAGACAAGAAGAATAGGCAAATTCTTTGTAATTGGCTTTAGTGTTGATGGCTTTGCACTAAAAGACCCTGACTTTGACAGGTTTATCAAGAGGATTAAGCCAAAGTTCAAGAAAGATGACAAGATAATCATGCTAAGCCATGGTCCGCCATATGGCACTAAGGTAGATTTAATTATTGACCAGCACTGCGGAAGCAAGAGCCTGAGAAAATTTATTGATAAATATCATCCAATACTTGTTGTTTCAGGGCATCTGCATGAAACATTTAACAAAAGCCAGAACCTTGGCAGCACACTTATTATTAATCCTGGACCATATGGCAAGGTACTTGATATTAAGTGAATTTCATGATTCTTCCTTTGAAATCCTTCTTCATCAGCAGTATAACCCTGCTTATTGGCTGCTCATCAATTATTTTCCATTTGGATTTTGCAGTGATCTTGTTTGCAAACTCTATAATCTCCTCGTGATAGGGCATGTTTGTCATTGACAAGCGCTGCCTTGAACTGCCTACAAACATGTAGCTTTTTAATTCAACAAAGTGCGGGTCTGCTTTTTCCAGCAAATTTACATATCCTTCAACATCAACATCATTCATTCCCTTGATTAAGGTAATTCTTATGCATGTCCTTGTCTTTTTCTTAAGCTTTTTCAGGATGTCCAAGGATTCATTAACCCGCTCCCAGCCATCCTTGAACAATGGTTTATCAATCTTATTCCAAAGTTGCTTGTTTGGAGCATCAAGTGAAAGATACAGCTGTGTTGGTGGCTCAAGTTTCTTAAGTATGTCTGGAAAAACGCCATTGCACACAACAAAGGTTGATTTTCCTTGCTTGTGAAGCTCTTTTATCAGCTGGTTAATTTTTGAATATAAAATTGGCTCACCTGTGAGGGAGAGTGCAAAGTGCATTGGCTCTTTTGCTTCATCATATTTTTTCTTGTTATAGCCTTTGTAGCCTGCCAAGCCGCTGAGAAGCCGCTGCTGTTCTTTTATGCAGCCGTCAATTATGGTCTTAGGGTCATCTGCCTTGCCAGTCCACTTTAGCATGCGCGGTGTTTGCTGGTCTCTCCAGCAGAATATGCACAGGTTTGCACAGCCAAGGCATGGTGTCATCTGGCAACAGAGATGACTTCTGATGCCATAGAATGTTCCTTTATAACATTCCCCTTCATCCTTGATGCTCTTCTTTGTCCAGGTGCATATCTTGACAGCTGAATGGCTACCAACCAAGCCATAATGCTGCTTTTCAAGGTTTTGCCTGAGTTTTTCTGATATCATTTTAACAAAAACAAAATGGGGCCGCGGGGACTTCCGGCTTAACAGCTTTCGAATTCCGTGACCTACCAGGCTGATTTCGGTGTGGGATTGAGCTTGCATTGCAAGCGAATGTCGCACGATCCCGATCGAACCTGATAAGGGTCGCCCCGGTTAGAAGCTGTCCGTGTCATTGATGGAAGCATGCGCCTCCTGCTTTACGAACCCCGAGCTCCAGTGATAGTTGCTCCAGCGCAACCCAGTGAATCTCTGATTCACGCTGTCCAAACTACACTACGGCCCCAATGAGAAATGATAAACAATGTTTCTTTAAATAATTTATCAAAACCTTTTTATAAACTGGCATTTCTGCTTGTTGTATGGATGTGAAAAAGACCATTGTTGAGCTGATGGACGGTGACGTGTTCAAGAAATGGCATGCAGAGAATCCTGGGGCCAAGGCAGTGCACTTCTTTGCGTTCTATGAGCAGGAGTTTATGAAAGACTGCCAGGTTGGCTTTTATAACAATGACAAGGATGTCATGAACACATTCATAATATCAAAGGACAATGTTGAGATTAACCCAGAACCAGAGATTTTTAGGGAAAAAAAGCATGAAATCAAGGAGCTGGAGCTGGACAAGATAAAAACTACAACAGACCAGGTGCTTGAGACACTCAACAAATTGATGAAGGAAAAGTACAAGTCAGAGGTTGTTGACAAGCTGTTCTTCGTACTCCAGAACATTGACGAGGGTCAGGTCTGGAACCTGACAACAGTAACAAAATCCTTTAATACCCTTAATGTTAAGATAGACTCAGAGTCTGGCAAAATCATTGATGACAGGCTTATGTCAATATTTGAATTCAAGAAATAAGAATGAGTTGGGATGCTGTGGATGCGCTTCAAGCAAGAAAGGAAAAAAGAAGTAAAGCTGCTTCTTATTTAATATATATTTTAGATTTGCATTATTCTTATAAATGATTATTTTATTTAGGTATAATGGGTGAGTTAATTGGTGAAGGTCAGGATAAAAAAGCTTAACGATGATGCAATTCCTCCTAAATATGCCCATGAAGGGGATGCTGGTATGGACCTGTATTCACGGGAAACTATGATTCTGAAAGCAGGAACCAGGCACCTGTTCAAGACAGGCATTTCTATGGAAATTCCAGAAGGGTATGTTGGCTTGTTCTGGGACAAATCAGGCCTGGCATTCAAGAACGGCATCACTGTGCTTGGCGGAGTGATTGACAGTGGATACAGGGGTGAGTTTGGCGTTATTCTGCTGAACACTGGCGAAGATGATTATGAGATTAAGAAAGGTGACAAGATTGCTCAGGTTCTAATCCAGCCTGTTGTAAATGCAGAGCTTGAGGTTGTTGAGGAACTGGACAATACAAAAAGAGGAGACGGTGGATTTGGTTCCACTGGTAGAAATTAATATGAAGAAAAAAAACGGCGTGAGCTACAAAGATATGAAAAAGTGTAAGAGTCTCGACGAGTTTATTGGAAAAAAAGAGAGAAAGGATAAGAAAAATACTTGAGGTATGATATAATGCAAGGCTATATTGCTGCTACAATTCCAGCAACACTAGACTGGCAAGGCAGAAATTCTTTTGCTGTTTTCTTTGCAGGGTGCGATTTCAGGTGTAAGTATTGTTTTGTTCCTGAGTATCTTGATTTCAAGAACGAATATCTTGTTGACATAAGAGATATCAAGAAAGAGATAAGGAATAGTGCAGAGCTTGTCGAGCATGTGCTGTTCACAGGCGGGGAACCCTGCCTTCAGAGAGATGCACTGATTGACCTAGCAAGACTGTGTAAAAAAGAAGGGCTCAAGGTCACCCTGGACACAAATGCCACAAGAAAAGATACTATCCAGTCGCTTGTAAAGAACCAGCTTGTTGATAACATTGTCATAGACATCAAGACTCCTATGGATGATGCAATGTTTGAGGGTCTGACAAAGTCAAAGACATTCTTCAAAACAACAAAAGAGATACTGGCAAATATCAAGGAAACAATTGAATATCTTAAGCAGAATCAGGACAAGGTGAATATTGAGTTCAAGACCGTGGTTATACCTTCATTCATATTCAAGAAAGAGGATTTTCTTCAGATTGCTGATATGATTAAGGATTTTGAGTGCAGGTGGGTGCTGCAGCAGTTTGAGGCAGACCCTGAGAAGCAGATAGTTGACAATAACATGAAAAATATCTCGCCACCAACAAAGAAGTTTATTGAGAATATCAGGGATACGTGCCAGAAAAAATACCCTAACCTGAGGATTGATATCAGGAGTGCATGAGCTGATTAACTATCTTAAACACTTTCTCAGCAATCGGTTCTGGGTCAAGAAGCTTACCATCCTTAACACAATCTACCTTAACCCAGTTCTCGTATTTTTCAGCCATCTCCATATAAACATTATATGCATTCTTAAGATGCTCCTTGTCCTGCTCATGGATGTCTCGCTTTTTTGATGTGTAGTCTCTCTTGCCTTTTTTATCCACAAGCTCCTGGCCAATCTCATATGGCACATTAAGGAAGATGTTAAGGTCAGGAACAGGTATCTTAAATGTCTGGAACTCAAGCTCATCTATCCATTTGAGAAATTCTTCTCTCTTGGCTTTATCTTTTATTTTTCCACCCTGGTGAGCCTTGTTAGCTGAGACATACCGGTTAGATACAACAACCTTTGCTTCAGAAAGCCATTTCTTTATCTGGTCTTTTGCTTCAAACCTGTCTCCTGCATAAAGAAGTGATGCAAACACAGGGTCAACCTCATCTGCGCTTCCAAACTCGCCATTAAGGTATCTCTTGACAAGCTCTGCAAAAAAACACCTGCCATACTGCGGAAAATCAGCTGTCTCAACATCAAATCCTTCTTGTTTAAGCTTCTTGACAAGAAGCTCTTGCTGGGTAGCTTTGCCAGAACCATCTGTGCCGCATAGAACAATAAATTTGCCCCTCATGGTGTTCAGGAGAATATCATAACATTTATATAAATATCTGTTTTTGCTAAATGCATGGATTACAAGGCTGCTGTTAGATATATTAATAATCTTGAGAAACTGGGGTGGGTATTCAGGCTTAAGAGAGAAAAAGAAGTCCTTGCAAAGCTCGGCAACCCGCATCGCAGCTTAAAGTACATTCATATCGCCGGCACAAATGGCAAAGGAAGTGTTGTTGCATTCCTCAGCGCAATCCTGCAAAGAGCAGGCTATAATGTTGCTGCATACACCAGCCCGCACCTGGTTAACATGAGGGAAAGGATTACAGTCAACAACAAGTGGATTTCTAAGAAGGATTTTGCACGATTAGCTGCAAAGGTAAAAGCCACAAAGGTTAATATAACCTATTTTGAGTTCATTACTACAATTGCATTTCAGTATTTTGCTGAGAAAAAACCAGACATTGTGCTGCTTGAGGTTGGTTTGGGCGGCAGGCTGGATGCAACCAATGTTATGAAGCCTGAGATTGCTGTGATAACTAATATTGCGCTTGAGCACACCAGGATTCTCGGAGACACAATTGAAAAGATTGCAAAGGAAAAAGCAAGAATCATAAAAAAAGGCTGTGTTGTTGTGACAGGCACAACAGGCAAGGCACTAAGTGTGGTTAGAAAAACAGCAAAGAGCAAGGGGTGCATGTTGATAAAAGCAAAAGAGACAAAACATAGACTCAGCTTAAATGGAAAATTCCAGAAATTTAATGCTGGCATTGCAGTTGCAGCTGCAAAGCACCTCAAAATCAAAGAAAACCACATTAAACAAGGGCTCATGGCAACAGAATGGCCAGGCAGACTTGAATTCTTTGAAAATATCCTATTGGATTCTGCGCACAACCCAAATGGCATCAAGAAGATGGCAGAGTTTGTCAAGAAACTCAAGTACAGGAATCTTATTATTGTGTTTGGCTGTCTCAGAGACAAGGATTATATGCAGATGTACAGGAATCTGCCAAAGCATGATGAACTGATTCTGACAAAGCCTAACTCTGACAGAGCACTTGACCCAAGAATGATACCTGGCAATGATAAAATCATCAGAAATCCTGTCAAAGCCGTGCAATATGCAAAATCAATAGCAACCAAGAAAGACCTAGTTCTGATTTGCGGCTCAATCTATTTGGCAGGGGATGTTAGGAGTAATTTAGTTTCCTGAATTTATTTTCTTCTGGGTTTCCTGAACAACTCTTTTTCTGTGCCATATAGGTTTCTTTCTTCAGTTACTTTTGCTAATTTCTTTACAAGTTCAAGCTCCTTACAATATATTTCATAGAATCCACATATATGTCCGGGAAAGAGTTTTAAAATGATACAATATTGTATCAAAATAGAAACATTTAAATATATAGAGAAAATACTATCCTATAAAATGGCAAGCAAATCATTATTTATAGGATTTATGGGAGACTCTCCAATGATAAGAGTGTTAGATTACCTGCTTACAGAAAAAGAACTAGATTTTTCAATAACTGACCTTGCAGATAACTCTAACATAGGAAGGGCAACATTATATAGGCTATGGGACAATTTAATAAAAAATAAAATAATCACCCACACAAGAATTATAGGCAAGGCAAAGCTGTTTAAATTAAATTTAAATAACAGTAAAATCAAGAAACTAATTGAAATTCATAACCTGCTTACACTAGAAGAGTTAAAAACAAGAAAACAAAGGGTCAAGGTACTAGCATAATTCTAAAGACCCTCATAAAGAGGATACTGCTTGCACAACTCAAGAATCTCGGTTTTTGTTTTTTCTATTGTGTTTTTGTCCTGGAGGTTGTTGATAATATTTGAAATTCCTTGTGCAATAACTTTCATCTCACTCTCTTTAAAGCCGCGGGTTGTTATGGCCGGTGTTCCAATCCTTAAGCCGCTTGGCCTGAACGGACTCGCTGGCTCATATGGAATTGTGTTCTTGTTTGTGTAGATTCCAGCTGCTTCCCCCAAGCTGATTTGGAGTTAGGTCAATCAGCATTAAATGATTATCTGTACCGTCTGTGACAAGCTTTATACCAAGTGACATTAGCTCTTCAGCAAGTGCTTTTGCATTCTTGACAACCTGCTCAACGTATGTCTTGAAATCTGGTTGTAAAGCTTCCTTGAATGCAACTGCTTTTGCAGCCTGCATATGGTCATGAGGACCGCCCTGCAATCCAGGAAACACTGCCCTGTCAATATCCTTACCATAT